>DASSBT010000001.1:0-6471 GCA_035698465.1 Agromyces sp.
GATCGGATCCCACTGTCCGAAGATGACCGCAGCCAGCGCGATGAAGCCGGCGCCCGCCGTCATCTCGCGGTTGAACGCGATGCCCGACCCGATGGTGAAGAACGTGCCGCCGAGGCCTGCGAGGGCACCGGCGAAGGCGACGTTCCAGAACCGTGTGCGGTTGACGTTGATGCCCACCGTGTCGGCGGCCTGCGGGTGTTCGCCGACTGCGCGGACTCGCAGGCCCCATCGGGTGTGGAACAGTCCCACGTACACGAGCGCGACGGCGATGTACATGATGTAGACGACGATCGTGTGCCGGAAGAGCACCGGGCCGATGACCGGGATCTCACTGAGGATCGGAAGGTAGAGCCGATCGAACCGCGGTGGCGTGTTCAGGGCTGCGGCGTTTGGCGCGAGCACCTGCGAGTAGAAGAAGCTCGTGAGGCCGATCACGAGCACGTTCAGCACCACACCGACGATGATCTGATCGACGTAGTACTTGATCGAGAACACGGCGAGCACCATGCCGACGAGCAAGCCCGCGACCATCGCGGCGATAAGGCCCGGCCACGGATTGCCGGTGATGGAGGCAACGACGGCCGCGGTGAACGCGCCGGCCAGCAACTGGCCCTCGATCGCGATGTTCACGACACCTGCGCGCTCGCCGATGACACCGGCGAGGGAACCGTAGATGAGTGGCACGGCGAGGCTCAGCGAGCCGTACAGCAGGCCGATCATCGGAAGATCCGCGCCGGCGCCCGCCCACGTGAGGAAGCCGAACATGAATACGATCGCGAAGACGACGATCAGCCAGAGCGGAACACGACGCTCGGAGCGCACGAGTAGTACCGAGTAGAGGGTCGCCACCGCGAGCACGGCAACGACCAACCACGATGTGGACAGGGCGGACACGACGAGGTCGGGCACCTGGATGGCATCGCTCTCGCGCGACCACCGGTAGACCGTCTCGCCGTCTCGAGGGACGAACACGACGAGGGCGAGGGCGATGAGCGTGAAGATGGCGAAGGCGATCGGGGCCTTCCAGCTCTTCACGTAGGTCGTCGACAGCGCACCCGGCTGAGATGCGACGTGCGGCGTCTCTGTCTTCTGCGTCACTTCGCCTTCACCTCCTTCGCCGTGCGAGACCGTTTGCGCGGGGCGTTCGGATCGGGCAGCCCGAAGATCGTGCGCACCAGCGGCGGCGCCGCGATGAAGAGCACGATGAGCGACTGCACCACGAGCACGATCTCGATCGGCACCCCCTCTGCCGCCTGCATCGAGAAGCCACCCGCCTTGAACGCGCCGAACAGGATGCCCGCCGCGAAGGTGCCCCACGGCGTCGACCGCCCGAGCAGCGCCACCGTGATGGCGTCGAACCCGATGCCCGCGTCGATGCCTGCGGTGAAGCCCGTCGTGACCTGGCCGAGCACCTGGCTCACGCCGGCGAGACCGAGCAGCGCACCCGAGATGAGCATCGAATAGATGTACATGCCCTTGACGTTGATGCCGGCCACGCGTGCGGCGTTCGGATTGATGCCGACGGCACGGAACTTGAACCCGAGGCTCGAACGGCTCAGGATCCACCAGACCAGCACGGTGGCGAGGACCGCGAGCACGAACCCGAAGTGCAGGTTGAACGGAGAGGGAAGGGCGGGGAAGATCGCCGTGTCCCTCATCGCCGCGGTTTTCGGGTTCGACGAACCGGGCGCCTGCAGCAGTCCGGGCGTGCGCAGCATCCATGACACGAGGTAGAACGCCACGTAGTTGAGCATGATCGTCACGATCACCTCATGCGCACCGGTGCGAGCCTTCAGGACTCCGGCGATGCCGGCCCAGAGGGCGCCGCCGACGAGCCCGCCGATGAGGGCCACCAGCATGTGGATGCCCCAGGGCAGGTCGAATCCGAAACCGATCCAGCCGGCGACGGATGCCGCAATGAGCATCTGGCCCCGACCTCCGATGTTGAACAAGCCGACGCGGAACGCAAGGGCGACGCCCAGGCCACCGGCGATCAGCGGCGTAGCGAACAGCAGCGTCTGCGTGAGAGGTCGGATGCCGGAGAGGAAGTCATCGCGCCGGAAGTTGTAGATCGACCCCTGGAAGAGCGCCGAGTAGGCGCCGGCCACCGAATCCCAGATGGCGTAGAGGGTGTCACCGGGGCGGGCGAAGAAGTAGCCGATCGACTCCTGCACGCGCTCGTCGGTGAACGCGATCATGACCGCGCCGACGATGAGGGCGAGCAGGACCGAGAGCACCGAGATGAGCGCGTTGCCCGTGGTGATCTGGGTCAGCATCGTGTGCCACTTCGATGGCGGCGGGGCGTCGCCACCCGCTCCAGCCTCGGTCGCACCGGGACCGGCACCGGTCTTCACGGCGTCGTCCGCGGCGGTTCCGCGCTCGGGCGAGGCGGCGGCCGGCTCCTCGATGGCAACGTCGGCGTCGAGTTCACCCGATCCGGATGTCTCGCCATTGGGCTTCTGCGGGTCGCTCATGCGGCGGCTCCTTCGGGGGCGGGTTCTCCGGCCATCATGAGGCCGAGCACGTCGCGCGGAGTGTCACCCGGCACGATGCCGACGATGCGTCCGCGGTACATCACCATGATCCGGTCGGCGAGCGCCTCGACCTCGTCGAGCTCGGTGGAGACGACGACCACCGGCACGCCGGCGTCTCGAGCAGCGACGATGCGCTTGTGGATGAACTCGATCGACCCGACGTCGACGCCACGCGTGGGCTGCGCCGCCACCAGGAGCCGCAGTTCGCGGCTGAGCTCTCGGGCGAGCACGACCTTCTGCTGGTTGCCTCCCGAGAGTTGCCGCACGAGCTCGTCGGCGCCCTGGGCGCGGATATCGAACTCCTCGATCTTGTCTCGCGCGAACTCGGCCAGCACTCCGCGCTGCAGGTTGCCCATCTTCACGAACGGCGGGCTCTCGCTGCGATCGAGCATGAGGTTCTCGGCGATGGTGAAGTCGCCCACCAGGCCGTCTTCGTTGCGGTCTTCCGGCACGAACCCGACGCCGGACTCGAGGATCTTTCGCACCCCGGCACCGATCAGCTCGATGCCGTCGAGCGTGATCGACCCGTGCACCCGCGCGTGCAGGCCCAGCAGCGCCTCGGTGAGCTCGGTCTGCCCGTTGCCCTGCACACCGGCCACGGCGAGGATCTCACCGCGCCGTACCTCGAAGCTCACGTCGTCGACGACGTGGTGGCCGATCTGGTCGACCACGGTGAGCCCCTCGACGGCGAGTGCGACCTCGCCGAGGTTCGGCTCACCCTTCTGCACCGTCAGCTCGACGGCGCGGCCGACCATGAGCGAGGCGAGCTCGGCATTGGTGGCGGTGGGGGCGGCTTCGCCGACGACCTTGCCGAGCCGGATGACGGTGATGCGATCTGCGACCTCGCGCACCTCGCGCAGCTTGTGGGTGATGAACACGATCGACGTGCCCGATTCCTTGAGCTGGCGCATGATGTTCATCAGTTCGTCGGTCTCTCGCGGAGTGAGCACGGCGGTGGGCTCGTCGAAGATGAGCACCCGCGCGTCGCGCGAGAGCGCCTTGATGATCTCGACCCGCTGTTGCACGCCGACGGGAAGATCTTCGATGAGCGCGTCGGGGTCGACATGGAATCCGAACCGCTCTGAGATCTCACGCACCTTCTCGCGCGCCTCGGCGAGGTCGAGCAGACCGCCGACCTTCGTGGTCTCGTGGCCGAGCATGACGTTCTCGGCCACCGTGAACACCGGGATGAGCATGAAGTGCTGGTGCACCATGCCGATGCCGGCGGCCATGGCATCGCCGGGGCCGGAGAAGTGCTGCACCTCGCCGTCGAGGAGCACCTCGCCCTCATCTGCCTGGTAGAGGCCGTAGAGCACATTCATCAGCGTCGACTTGCCTGCGCCGTTCTCACCGAGGAGGGCATGGATTTCGCCGGCCTCGACGGTGAGATCGATGTGGTCGTTGGCGACCAGGCTGCCGAATCGCTTCGTGATGCCGCGAAGTTCGAGCTTCATGTCCCCGATCCTAGTGAGCGTGCCGCATCCGTTGGCGGTGCTGCACGAATGTTGAACTGGTCGGATGCCGCGCGCTCAACTGCTGCGCTGTGCGCGCTGTCGCGCATCCCGTACGCCCGATCGGGGAGGCCGGCTGTGCCGACCTCCCCGATCCGTGCGTGTCGTTGCTACTGCCGTCTACTCGGCGAGGTAGGACGTGACCTCGACATCGCCCGCGATGATCGCGGCCTGCAGGTCGTCGAGCTCGCCCTGGAGCGTGTCGGAGACCTTCGACTCGAAGTCGTGGAACGGCGCGATGCCGACTCCCTCGTTTTCGAGCGTGCCGATGTAGGGCTCGGGGTCGAACTCGCCGTTGCCGGCCGCGAGCACCGACTCATAGGTGGCGACGTCGATCTGCTTGAGGATCGAGGTCAGCATGAGGTCGGCGACCGACGGGTCGGTCACGGTGAAGTCGGCGTCGACGCCGATCATCGCGATATCACGGCCTGCTTCGCGGATGGCAGCTGCAGCCGACTGGTAGATCGGACCGCCGACGGGCAGCAGCACGTCGACGTTCTGGTCGATGAGGCTCTGCGCCGTCTGACGAGCGGCGTCGTTGGCCTCGAAGCCACCGGTGAAGAGCCCGTCGGTGCCGTCCCAGCCGAGGACCTGGACGGCCTTGCCCTTCTCGGTGGTGTAGTAGTCGACGCCCTGCTTGAAGCCGTCCATGAAGATCGACACGGTCGGGAAGTTCATGCCGCCGAAGGTGCCGACGACGTTGGTGGTCGTGAAGTCGGCCGCCGCGTAACCGGCGAGGAACGCCGCCTCTGCGGTATTGAAGAGGATCGGCTTGATGTTCTCGGCATCAGTGGTGCCGTCGAAGTCGTTGTCGGCGGCGTCGTCGACGATGACGTACTCGATGTCGGGGTTCGCCAGAGCCGACTCGACCGTGGCCGCGGAGAGCGCGAAGCCGACCGTGACGATCAGATTGCAGCCCTGGTCGACCAGGCTCGTGAGGTTGGGGGCGTAGTCGGTCTCGGACTGCGACTCGACCGTGACCGGCTCGACGCCGAGTTCGTCGGCCGCCTTGGTGAGGCCCTCGAACGCAAGCTGGTTGAAGGACTTGTCGTCGAAGCCACCTGCGTCGGAGACCATGCAGGGAATGAAGTCGAGTGCTTCTCCTCCTGCATCTCCACCATCGGTCTCTTCGGGGGCGGATGCGCAACCGGCGAGCAGCAGGGCTGCTGTGCCGAACATGGCGAGGCCGCCGAGTGCGGCCTTCCTACTCGTGACCTTCACTGTGTCCTCCAAAGACTGCGTCCCGACCGTCGCGGGACTCGTGGAGTCACGTTACCGAATGTTGCGCCGGGTGCTGAGTTGGCGAGCACGGCAAAGGGCCAATGGTTATGAAGACGCGACATTCTGCTCATATGAGCAGGCACTGTGACCCCCGAGCAGGGGTGAGTTCGCAGTTACGGCGCGGAGGGCGAGTCCACGACGATGTCGCCCGCGATGATCGCCTGGCGGAGTCCCTCGATCTCCCCGTCGAGCGCCGGTGACACGAGGGGCGCGAGGTCGTGGTAGGGCGCGATCTCGACCCCGCCGTTCTCGAGTGTGCCGATGTAGGGCTCGTTCGTGAACGAATCGTCCTGCACCTCACCGACGATCTGCACCATCGCGTCCTGCGTGCGCTTGAGCACACTCGTGAGGATGACGGGGCGGAACTCCGCAGAGAGCGTCTCGAAGCCGTCGCTGTCGACCCAGATCACCGACACGCCGCCGCGCTCGACCGCCGCAGCCGCCGTTCCCTCGCCGACCTGACCCGCGACGGGGAGGATCACATCGGCGCCCTGGTCGATGAACCCTTCGGTGAGCGCCTTGCCCTTGTTGATGTCCTCGAAGTCGCCGGTGAACGCACCGTCCTGCGCCGCCTTGTCCCAGCCGAGTACCCGCACGGCCGTGCCGTGCACCTCGTTGTACTTGGCCACTCCATCGACGAAGCCGTCCATGAACAGGGTCACGGGTGGCTGGTTTCCGCCGCCGAAGGTGGCCACGACGCCGGTCTTCGAGACGCCGGCCGCGAGGTATCCGGCCAGGTAGGCGGCCTGCGCGGTGTCGAAGACGACGGGCTTCACGTTCTCGGCCTCGACGGTCTCGTCGACGATCGCGAAGTTGAGGTCGGGGTTCTGGGTCGCCTGCTCGAGCGTCGCGTCGGCAAGCTCGAACCCGACCGTCACGATGAGCTCGCACCCCGAGCCGACCGCCTGTTCGACGTTCGGCGCCAGGTCGGTCTCGCCGGTGGACACGATCGCCTCGGCCTCGACCCCGAACTCCTGTTCGGCCTGCTGCAGCCCCTCCCAGCTGGACTGGTTGAACGAGCGGTCTTCGAGGCCGCCCGAGTTGGTGACCATCCGAACACACGATTCACCGGCTGCGTCGCTTTCGCCGCCCTCTGGTGCGGGCGCACAGGCCACCAGGGCGACGGATGCCGCGACGAGCGCCGC
>DASSBT010000002.1:0-3139 GCA_035698465.1 Agromyces sp.
CAGCGTGTCGAGCCGGCTCGTGCTCGACGGGCAGGCCGCCCTCAGCCTGGCATCGACGAGCGTCAACTTCGGAGTGGTCGCGGATGCCGCGAAGTCCAGCCCGTTCGAGGCGGTCGGGTTCTCCACGCCGATCGCCCGCCCACTCGTCGGCGTGCAGTGCCGCGAAGACCAGGACGCGCAGGCGTCGCAGGTCTTCGAGGGCTCGATCGCCGTGCGTCAGGGCGACACTCCCGCGATGGCGTTCGTGATCGGCACCGACCTGCTCTTCCAGGACGGCTGGGTGCGCGTGCACGAGGGTTCGAGCACCTGGATCGGCCCGGCGGGCCCCGGAGCGAGCGGCACCGTCGAGTTCCGCTACGCACCAGCGGCGATGCTTCGCCTCCTCGGCCGGCTCGACGAACCGCATCGCGTCGCCTGAGCGTGCGTCGCTAGAATCGGCGGATGGCGCGCTTCGTCGTCGTGCTGCCCCTCGTGCCGCTCGCCGCGGGCGACGAGTTCACGGTCGCGGACTGGCCACTGCATGTCACGCTCGTCGAACCGTTCCTCACCGAACTCGACGCGAGTGAGGTCGCCGGCGCGATGGAGGGCGTCGCCGAGACCACCGCCTCCGTGCATGCACGTGCCGGTGAAGAGGCCATGTTCGGTCGCCGCCGCGATGTGCCGGTCACGCTCGTTCGCGACGGCGGCGAGCTCGCCATGCTGCGAGCGCGAACGCTCGACGCACTGCGCGACGCCGGAGTCGATCTCGACCGCATCCGTGCGCGGAATGACTTCCGTCCGCACGTCACGCGCAAGCAGCACGGGTACCTCGCACCCGGCGCCCGTGTCGTGCTCGACACGGTCGCCATCGTCGACATGCGGCCGCCAGAGGGCGCACACCACCGCAGCGTCATCCGATCCTGGCGGCTCGGTGGCCGACCAACCGCTCCCTGAGCCACCAACCCCTCCCGGAGCCACCAACCGCTCCCTGAGCCACCAACCGCTCCCTGAGCTTGTCGAAGGGCGGCGCTACTCGACGGCCGTGCGCGAGGCAGGCGACGGCTCCGCGGCATCCGGAACCGGCTCCGCCTCGCCACCGCGCGCATCGCGCCACTTCTGCCACGGCCAGCGCCCCGAGATCTCGAGCTCGAGCGACCAGCTGAGGAATGTCCGGATGAGCACGATCACCCCGAGCACCACGACCGAGTCGAGCGTCGGCGTGACCGCGACCGTCTTGATGATGTCGGCGGCGACGAGCAGTTCGAGCCCGAGCAGGATGGCTCGCCCCAGCACGCGCCGGAAGCGCGTGTAGACCGGGCTCACCCGCCGCAACCCGCGAATCGCCGCATCGACGATCGCGTAGAGCACGCCGACGACGATCGCGATCACGCCGATGACGTCGATCACCTCGCCGACGGTCTGGATGGTGGATCCGAACTCCATGCGACCCCCTCGCCGCACACGCTAGCGCCGTCTGGCGCCGGACGGAGCACGACGCACCGCCGACGGCGCGACGCCTGAACGCAGGCACCCGGCGGTTGCAGGCATCCGAACGACGGCGTGAGAGTTCCCCATGCTCCGGCGACGGGCGCGTCGGGTGGCATCCCGGGCGGCGAGATCCGCGGACGGACCGGCTGATCGCACGTCGATCGGCTGATCGGAGGTCGCGCTATTCGGCGTGCTGCAGGTGGTAGCGCAGGCTCGCCAGTTCCGCGTTCAGCGCCGCGGGCACACGGTCGCCGAACTGCGCGAAGTACTCCTCCGTGAGGTCGCACTCGTTGAGCCACGAGGCACGGTCGACGGCGAAGAGCTGCTCGAGCGCGGCATCCGTGATCTCGATGCCGTCGAGGTCGAGCGAGTCGACGGCCGGAATCAGGCCGATCGGCGTCTCGACTGCGTCGGCGGTGCCCTCGACGCGACCGACGATCCACTCGAGCACTCGCGAGTTCTCGCCGAAGCCCGGCCAGAGGAACGAGCCGTCTGCGCCCTTGCGGAACCAGTTCACCTGGAAGATCTTCGGCGCGTTCGTGCCGAGCGTGCGCCCCATCTTGACCCAGTGACCCCAGTAGTCGGCCATGTTGTAGCCGCAGAACGGAAGCATCGCGAAGGGGTCGCGGCGCAGCTCGCCGACGTTGCCCTCTGCCGCTGCCGTCTTCTCGGATGAGATCGTGGCGCCCATGAAGACGCCGTGCTTCCAACTGCGCGCCTCGGCGACGAGCGGAACGTTGGTGGCGCGGCGCCCACCGAACAGGATCGCGTCGATCGGCACGCCGTCGTGGGCATCCCAGTCATCGGAGATCTGCGGGCACTGCGACGCGGAGACCGTGAACCGCGAGTTGGGATGCGCGGCCGGGCGGCCAGATTCGGGCGTCCAGTGGTTGCCCTCCCAGTCGGTGAGCTCGGCGGGCACCTTGTCGGTGAGGCCCTCCCACCAGACGTCGCCGTCGGGTCGCAGTGCCACGTTCGTGAAGATCGTGTTGCCCCAGAGGGTCTGCACCGCCGTGGGGTTCGTGGTCTCGCCGGTGCCCGGTGCGACGCCGAAGAAACCCGCCTCGGGGTTGATGGCGTAGAGCCGGCCGTCAGCGCCGGGTCGCATCCACGCGATGTCGTCGCCGATCGTCTCGACCTTCCAGCCGGGGATGGTCGGCTGCATCATCGCGAGGTTCGTCTTACCGCACGCCGACGGGAACGCCGCGGCGACGTGGTAGCTCTTGCCCTGGGGCGAGGTGAGCTTGATGAGCAGCATGTGCTCGGCCAGCCAGCCCTCGTCGCGGGCCATGACGCTGGCGATACGCAGTGCGAAGCACTTCTTCGCGAGCAGGGCGTTGCCGCCGTAGCCCGAACCGTACGACCAGATCTCGCGCGAGTCGGGGAACTGCACGATGTACTTCGTCTCGTTGCACGGCCAGTCGATCTCGGCACGGCGGTGGCCGACACCGTCGACGAGCGGGTAGCCGACCGAGTGCACGGTGCGAACCCAGGGCTCGCCCGCCTCGATCAGGCGGTAGACCGCATCGCCCATGCGCGTCATGATGCCCATCGAGAGCACGACGTACGGCGAATCGGTGATCTCGACGCCGAGCTGCGAGATGGGGCCGCCGAGCGGGCCCATCGAGAACGGCACCACGTACATCGTGCGGCCCTTCATCGAGCCGTCGAA
>DASSBT010000003.1:0-6128 GCA_035698465.1 Agromyces sp.
GCCGGCGATGAGCGACCCGAGGTCGAGCGAGTAGAGCTGCTTGTCTTTCAGGGTTTCGGGCACCTCGTTCTTCACGATCGCCTGCGCGAGGCCCTCGACGACGGCGGTCTTGCCCACACCGGGCTCACCGATCAGCACGGGGTTGTTCTTCGAGCGACGCGAGAGGATCTGCATGACCCGCTCGATCTCCTTCTCGCGCCCGATCACCGGGTCGAGCTTCGACTCGCGCGCGGCCTGCGTGAGGTTGCGGCCGAACTGGTCGAGGATCTGCGAGCCGCCCTGGGGGCCGGTCTGCTCGTTCGCGCCGACCTGCACCTGCTCCTTGCCCTGGTAGCCCGAGAGCAGCTGGATGACCTGCTGGCGCACACGATTCAGGTCGGCGCCGAGCTTGACGAGCACCTGGGCGGCGACGCCCTCGCCCTCGCGGATCAGGCCGAGCAGGATGTGCTCGGTGCCGATGTAGTTGTGGCCGAGCTGCAGGGCCTCGCGCAGCGAGAGCTCGAGCACCTTCTTGGCGCGCGGCGTGAAGGGGATGTGCCCGGTCGGCTGCTGCTGGCCCTGCCCGATGATGTCTTGCACCTGCTCGCGCACGGCGTCGAGCGAGATTCCGAGCGACTCGAGCGCCTTGGCGGCGACGCCTTCACCCTCGTGAATGAGACCGAGCAGGATGTGCTCGGTGCCGATGTAGTTGTGGTTGAGCATCTTGGCCTCTTCTTGGGCCAGGACGACCACCCGACGGGCTCGGTCGGTGAATCTCTCGAACATCTCTACTCCTCACGACCCCGCTGGGAAGGGGCGTCGATACATCGAGCGTAAACACTCCAGATGCGACGCGGGTCTGTGTTCGCCGTGGGCGCAGCGCTGTGGCATGGGTTGACGAACAGCCAGATGACGGATGCCGCACCTGCGCCGTCTGCGTTTGACAACGTTCCGCGGCATCCGTAGCTTATCGTTTATCGTTGTTATCGATATTCGTTAGGATTGCCATGCAGATGACCCGTACGACTCCCGCCCCCTCGATCACGCGCGCCGATGCGGTGAGCCTCTGGCTGTTCATGGCCGCTGGCGCGGCCATCGCGGTCTGGGTCACGTGGTCGGCCGTCGCCCGCATCATCGAGGTGCTGCCCAATCACAATGTCGCCGTGCTCGCGCCCTTCGCCGGCACCCCCGCGGAGGCGCCGATCGGCGCCGGCGGCGCCCCCGTCACCGTCGAACTCGAGCAGGCGCTGCTCACGGTGCCCGAGCTTCCCATCGCGTCGGTGTGGGCGATCGTCATCCAGCAGGTGGTGCTGGTGGTGGCCGTCGTCGCCGTCGTCACCGCCCTCGTCTGGCTCAGCCGCAACGTGGCACGCGGCGTCGTGTTCTGCCGCACGAACACCGTGCTGGTCTCCACCGCCGGCACCGTCGGGCTCCTCGGGTACTTCGCGGTGCCGTTCTTCGGGAACATGGCCTCCAACGGGGCGTTCGCGGTGCTCAGCGACCACACGTTCGACAGCGTCATCATGACGATCGACCCGTTCTCGCTGGTGCTCGCCGCGTTCGTCGTCGCTCTGATGGGCACGGTCTTCGCAATCGGCGAGCGCCTGCAGCGCGACACAGAGGGGCTCGTCTGATGGCGCCGGCCGAGGTCGACGAGGCATCCGACATCCACTGCAGGCTCGACCAACTGCTCGATGCGCGTGACATGACGCTCACGCGGCTCAGCGAGCTGGTCGGCGTGAGCGTCGTGAACCTCAGCGTGCTGAAGAACAACCGCGCTCGCGCCATCCGTTTCTCGACGCTGCAGGCGATCTGCCAAGTGCTCGACTGCGAGGTCGGCGAACTGCTCGTGCGTCGCCCGCGGGCTACTTGATCGGGACCTCGACCTCTGTGCCGATCACCTCGACGACGAGCGGCTCGGTCGTCGTCACGTCGACCGGCGTCCAGAAGAGGGTCGTGTGCGGCACGAGGTCCATGGTGCAGACCTCGTTCTCGTCGCGCTTGACGACATCGATCGCGACCCGGTTGCCCTCGCCGGCCTTCTCGAGCACCCTGATGTTCTCGCCGACGACCGGGCACGTCGAGCTGCCGTAGACGACGAGTGCGAGCTGCGCGCCCTGCTCCCACCAGACGACGTTCGGCTCGCCGCTGTCGTTGAACGGCTCGCCCTCGAGTTCTTCTTCGGAGGCGTCGCTCTCGTCGCCGCCCTCCTCGGGGTCTTCGCCGATGGGCGCGGCCTCGTCGGCGACGGGGAGGCCGGAGAAGTTCTCGGCCGCGTTGCCGGGAGGGTTGCATGCCGAGAGCAGGAAGACGGATGCCAGAGCCACGGCCATGAGGCCGAACCGACGGATGCGCACGGAGTGAGCCATGCCGCCATGCTAGTGCCCGGGTATGCGCGGGCGGGAGAGCGGCTCTCGATCGATTCGTACCGAGTGACGATGAACGACGAGGGTGCGGGAGCGGGGGCGAGGGGTAGCATGCCCGACATGAGCAACCTGGAACGCGACCCGGTCGAGCTCCTCCTCCCGTCCGAGGCCTCGCCCGTCGGCCCGGTCGTGCAGGTGCTCGCGCCGCGCAATGTGCCGCTCGGTGGTCCACGCGCGATGAACGTGCGCCGCACCCTCCCGCAGCGCGGCCGCACGACGATCGGCGCGTGGTGCTTCGCCGACCACTACGGGCCCGACGACGTCGCGGCATCCGGAGGCATGGTCGTGCCGCCGCATCCGCATACCGGGTTGCAGACCGTGAGCTGGCTGTTCGAGGGCGAGATCGAGCATCGCGACAGCGCGGGCAGCCACGAGCTCGTGCGCCCGGGCGCGGTCAATCTCATGACGGCCGGGCGGGGCATCTCGCACTCCGAGGTGTCGACCGGGGCCACGACGAGGCTGCACGGCGTGCAGCTCTGGACCGTGCTGCCCGACGCGTCGCGCGAGACGGGCCCGTTCTTCGAGCACGCCGAGACGGCGCCCGTCGTCGTGGACGATGCCACCGTGCACGTCTTCGTCGGTTCACTCGCCGGCAGCGACGCCGACGTCACCGTGTTCTCGCCGCTGCTCGGCGCGCAGGTCGACCTGCCCGCGGGTGGCAGCGTCGACTTCGAGGTCGACCCCGCGTTCGAGCACGGCGTGCTCGTCGATGCCGGGCCCCTCACGGTCGAAGCAGAGGGTGCGGATGCCCCGACGCTCGTCGCCTGGTCGGAACTCGCGTACATCGAGGCGGGCCGGCGGCGGCTCACCCTTCGCGCGGGCGACGAGCCGGCACGCGCGGTCCTCCTCGGCGGGCTGCCGTTCGACGAGGAGATCGTGATGTGGTGGAACTTCATCGGCCGCACGCACGACGAGATCGCCGAGTTCCGTCGGCAGTGGCAGGCCGACGTCATCGCCCGCGACAACCCCGACGGCCGCTTCGGCACCGTGTTCGGCTACGACGGTGCGGCGCTGCCCGCACCCGAGTTGCCCACGGTGCGCCTCAAGCCACGCAAGTAACCTCGGGTCGCGCTACTGCAACGCCGACGTCAGGCGGGCGAGGTTGTCGAGCACGGTCGAGCGGAGCGGCTGGCGCATCCATTCGTCGAGCGTGAGTTCACGGCTGTCGCGACGGTAGCCGTCTTCGACCGCGCGCATCTCGCGCACGAACGAGGCGCCGCGCACGAGCAGCGACACCTCCATGTTCAGCTCGAACGACCGGATGTCCATGTTGCTCGATCCGATCACCGCGACATCGTCGTCGATCGTGAAGTGCTTCGAGTGCAGGATGTACGGCGCCTTGTACAGCCAGATCCGCACCCCGGCGCGCAGCAGCATCTCGTAGTACGAACGCTGTGCGTGGTAGACGAGGGCCTGGTCGCCGATCTCGGAGACGAACAGCTCGACCCGCACGCCACGCTGCGTCGCGCCGCTGATCGCCCTGAGCATCGCTTCATCGGGCACGAAGTACGGGCTGGTGAGGATGATCTGCTCCTGGGCCGCGTACATCAGCGCCAGGAAGAGCTTGAGGTTGTTCTCGTTCGAGAAGCCGGGGCCGCTCGGCACGACCTGGCAGTCGAGGTCCTGCGCCTCGCTCTCCTGCCCGAGCGGCACGATCTCGCGCATCGGTGGTTCGCCGGTCTCGAGGTACCAGTCGGTCGCGAAGATCGCCTCGAGGCCGGACACGATGGGGCCCTCGACGCGAGCGACGAGTTCCTTCCATTTCAGCCCGCGGCGGATGTTGCCGGCCTTGTTGTACGACCGGTCGATGATGTTCTGGGAGCCCATGAACCCGACCTCGCCGTCGACCACGAGGATCTTTCGGTGGTTGCGAAGGTCGGGACGCTGGTACTTGCCTCGCCACAACTGCACCGGCAGCATCAGTTGCCAGCGCACGTCCATGGCGTCGAGTCGCTTCAGGGTCTTGCGGTATCCCTTCACGCGCAGCGATGCGATGTGATCGAGCAGCACCCGCACGTCGACGCCGCGGGCGACCGCCTCGCCGAGCGCGTCGAAGAACGGCGCCGTGGTGCGGTCGTAGGCGAAGATGTAGAACTCGACGTGCACGTAGCGTTCGGCGCGGCTGACCGCCTCGGTCATCGCATCGAGCGAACCCTGATAGTCGCTGATGAGGCTCGCACTGTTCGAGCCGATGAGGGGCATCGCCCCCAGGTTGCGGTTGAGGCGCACGATGCCCTCGAACCAGGTCGGCCAGTTGCTGCTGTCGCTGACTCGTTCGACACCGAGCGTCGATTCGCGGATGTACTCGTCGACCTCGGCCTGCTTCTCACGGCGTCGCTTGGGAAGCTTCGGGTCGCCGATGAGCCAGAAGATGAAGATGCCGAGGATCGGGATGAAGAAGATCGCGAGCAGCCACGCCATGCCGGCCGTCGGGCGCCGATTTCGCGGCACCACGATGACCGCGATGACGCGGATGATGATGTCGATGACGATGATCGCAGCGGCGACGATCGCGGTGAACTGCGCCGCCGTGATCTCGATCGTCATCCGGTGGGGCGCTCGCGCGCGAGCCTGGACCGCTCCTCAGCCTCGATTCGGGCGTACGCCTTGCGTTCGCCTCGATCGGCGCGGATGATCGCGCGCATCACGAACCAGAAGATGAGCCCGATGAGCACGGTCGGCGCGAGCGACCAGATGGCGTTCGCCCAGAATTCGTCCATAGTGATCCAAGAATACGGTGGTTTTCCCGGAATCGTCTGCACCGTCGCAGTCAGCCGGCGGTGAGGATGCCCCAGATGCCCGATCCGAGCAGGTAGAGGCCTATCGCGCCGACGATGATCCAGATCGCGAGGCGCGTGTTCGACGGGCGCCTCGGGTCTGGGTCGGGCTCGAGTTCCTTCTTGGGGAGGTAGTCGTTCATGTCGTTCCGATCTGGGTCTCGATACGCGCTTCGCGCCACTCGACCGCCGGCTACTTGACGAGCGGGAAGAGGATGGTCTCGCGGATGCCGAGGCCGGTCAGCGCCATGAGCAACCGGTCGATGCCCATTCCCATGCCGCCCGACGGCGGCATGCCGAACTCGAGCGCCCGCAGGAACTCCTCGTCGAGGCGCATCGCCTCGGGGTCGCCGCCCGCTGCGAGCTTCGCCTGCTCGACGAAGCGCTCGCGCTGCACGACCGGGTCGACGAGCTCGGAATACCCGGTCGCGAGCTCGAAGCCGCGCACGTAGAGATCCCACTTCTCGACGAGACCGGGAATCGAGCGGTGCGCCCGCACGAGCGGCGACGTGTCGAGCGGGAAGTCCATGACGAACGTCGGCCGCTCGAGGCCCGTCTTCACGTGGTGCTCCCACAACTCCTCGACGTACTTGCCGGGCAGCGGGTGATCGATCTCGATGCCCACGGCGTCTGCGAGCTCGCGCAGCCGCGACATCGGCGTCGATGCCGTGACCTCTTCGCCCACCGCCTCCGAGAGCGAGTCGTACATCGAGATGCGCGCCCAGTCGCCGCCGAGGTCGAATTCGGTGCCGTCGGCCCAGGTCACGACGTGCGACCCCGAGACGGCGATCGCGGCATCCTGGATCAGCTTCTGGGTCAGGTCGGCGATCGAGTTGTAGTCGCCGTAGGCTTCGTACGCCTCGAGCATGGCGAACTCGGGGCTGTGCGTCGAGTCGGCGCCCTCGTTGCGGAAGTTGCGGTTGATCTCGTACACCCGCTCGATGCC
>DASSBT010000004.1:0-14767 GCA_035698465.1 Agromyces sp.
GCCCTCGCCGACCGTCGCATCGTCGGCGCCGACATCGTCGAGGTCGCGCCCGCCTACGACCACGCCCAGGTCACCGCGATCGCCGCGAGCCACGTGGCCTACGAGCTCATCAGCGCCATGGCGCCGCGCGCGTAGCATCCGCCGAACCGACGGACCCGACACCCACACCCGTACCCGACACCCGACACCCGACCACCGACGCAACGAGGCGAAGGAGCCGCACCATGACCCACCACCCTGAACCCGACCGCGAGGCGGTGCTGGCCGCGGCATCCGAGATCGTCGAGGCCTTCGCCGCGACCGACGGCGACCGATACTTCGGCGCGTTCGCGCCCGAGGCGAGCTTCGTCTTCCACTCCGAGCCCGAGCGACTCGGCGACCGCGCGGCCTACGAGCAGCTCTGGGCCGGCTGGCTCGAGGGTGGCTGGCGGGTCGTGTCCTGCACGTCGAGTGACCCGCTCGTGCAGACGTTCCCGGGCGGCGCCGTCTTCTCGCACTCGGTCGCGACCACGGTCGAGACCGGCGAAGGCACCGACTCCTACCGCGAGCGCGAGACCATCGTCTTCCGCGTCGAGGAGCCGAGGGCTCACTTCAGCGTCGACGATTCGGGCAGGGCGACGGATGCCGCAGCGCCACGCCTCATCGCCGTGCACGAGCACCTCTCCCCCATGCCCGACACCGCACCCGAGGCATCCGACGGCTGACCCACTCCACCACCCCTGCAACCCCGACTCTCCGAGGAGACCTGGCAATGTCGCTCTACTCCCGTCTCGAGCAGTATCTCGAGGAACACTCCGATGACGCCGGGCCGGTTCGCGGCTCGTTCTCGCTCCCCCGCATCGGCATGATCTGGCTCGCCGCGAACCTCGTGGTCACGACGCTGCTCACCGGCACGCTGTTCGTGCCCGGCGTCGACTACGGACTCGTGGTCGTGCTCATCATCGGCGGCACGCTGATCGGCGCCGCCGTGCTCGTGACCGTCGGCAACATCGGCACCCGCACGGGCCTGCCGACCATGGCGCTCACCCGCGGTCCGTTCGGAACTCGCGGCAGCCTGCTGCCCGTGGCCGCGAACGTGATCATCCTGATGGGCTGGAGCTGGGTGCAGGCGATGCTCGCCGGCATCGCGCTCGATTTCCTCGTGGCATCCGTCACCGGGTTTTCGAGCCCGGTCATGTTCGCGGTCATCTGCCAGACGCTCGTGGTGCTGCTCGCGATCTTCGGCCACACCGGCATCGCGAAGGTCGAACCGTGGCTCGCCGTGCTCATCCTCGGCATCATCACGTACATCTTCGTCGTCGCGTTCACGACGTACGCCCCCGCGGAGTTCCTCGCGATCCCGGCCGACCCGTCGATCGGGTACACGCCGATCCTGGTGCTCGACGTCGTCATCGCCACCGCCATCTCGTGGACGGTGCTCTCTGCCGACTTCAACCGCTTCGCGAAGTCGAGCAGGGCCGGCATCATCGGCTCGGGCGTCGGTTACACGCTCTCCACGGTGATCTCGATGGTGGTCGGCGCGACCGCGATCGGCTTCGTCGTGCTGTCGGGCGGCGAGGCGATCCCGTTCGACCCGGTGACGATCGTCACGCCGTTCGGCGCTCCGCTCGCGCTCGTCATCTTCCTCTCGGTGATGGCGACCAACACCATGGTGGTCTACGGAATGGTGACCACGATCGTGAATGCGGTGCCCGGCGGCACGAAGCTGAAGTTCCTGCCGACCGCGCTCATCGTCGGCGTCATCTCGATCGTCGGGTCGACCTGGTTCGGGCTGCTGAACCAGTTCACGACGTTCCTGGTGACGATCGGTGCACTGTTCGCGCCGGTCTTCGCGATCATGATCGCCGACTACTACATCGTCAAGCGCGGCGCCTACTCGAGCGACATCCTGCGCGCCCGCGACGGCCGCTACTGGTACCTCGCGGGCGTGAACTGGGCGGCGGTCGTCGTGTGGCTCATCGGCGCGGTGGCCGCGTACGTCTTCACGTACGTGTGGCCGACGCCGATCGGGGCGACCATCCCCGCGTTCGTGATCACGTTCGTGCTGTATCTGCTCGTCTCGCTGCGCGAACGCTCGTCGACGACCGCGGTGAAACACGAGCACCTTTCGGATGCCGCGGCCGAACCGGCACCGCATGCGTGACCTCAGCCATCCGCTCCGCACGGGCATGCAGGTCTACCCGGGCGATCCGTCCGTGCGGTTCGACGCGGCGCTCGAGCTGGAGCGCGATGGCGCCGCGGTGACGACCCTGCACCTCGGATCGCACTCGGGCACGCACATCGACGCGCCCGCGCATACCGTGGCGGGCGGGCGCACGCTCGATCGTGTCGCGCTCGACGAGCTCGTCGGCGGCGCGCTGGTGATCCGGGTGCCCGGGCTCGTCGACCACGCGACGATCGGGGTGGACGACCTTCTTGGCGTGGTCGGCGAGCTTCCCGAGCGGGTGCCGCCGATCGTCGTGATCGACACCGGATGGGCGGCGCACTTCGGCACCGAGCGCGCGTTGCGGCATCCGGCCCTCGGGGTCGAAGCGGCCCGGCTACTCGTCGCCCGCGGCATGCACGTGCTGGGCGTCGACACGTTGAGCCCTGACCCGACGGATGCCGCGGGCACGACCGAATTCCCGGTGCACGAGGTCGTGCTCGGCGGCGACGGACTCATCGTCGAGAACCTCACCGGACTCGAGGGGTTGCCCTCGCGGACGCGGATCGGCGTGTTTCCGCTGCGGCTCGAGGTCGACGGCGCCCCGGCCCGTGTGGTGGCGTTCGACGACTGAGTCTCCGCTCGCTGAGCCCGTCGAAGCGACCGATCCAGTCAGGCGAACGTGCCAGTCAGGCGCGCCCGGCCAACACCTCGTCGACCCACGTGGGAACAACGAGGCTCGCCGGCCCGTGCCGTACCTCGTCGAACAGCGGCGTGATCTCGCTCGGCGCGAGGTTCAGCTCGATCGTCGCGGCGCCGGCCTCTGCCGCGGTCATCACGAACCCGGCCGCCGGATACACGGCGCCCGAGGTGCCGATCGCGGCGAAGACGTCGCATGTGAGCAGCGCCTCGTCGATCGCGTCGAGCTCGTACGGCATCTCGCCGAACCAGACGACGTCGGGGCGCAGCATCCGCTCGCCGCATTCTGGGCACGGCGGACGCTCGATGAGGTCGGACGCGATCGGCGACCGCCGTCCGCACGCCGTGCACAGCGCAGTGAGCAGGTCGCCGTGCATGTGCACGACGCGGGTCGACCCCGCGCGCTCATGCAGGTCGTCGACGTTCTGCGTCACGACGAGCAGATCGTCGCCGAGCTCGCGCTCGAGTCGGGCGAGCGCCAGGTGCGCAGGGTTCGGTTCAGTCTGGGCGGTCGCGTGTCGGCGGGCGTCGTAGAAACGCTGCACGGTGTCGGGTTCTCGCTCGAAGGCCTCGGGAGTCGCGACATCCTCGACGCGATGCCCCTCCCACAGGCCTCCCGCGTCACGGAACGTGGGCACACCGCTCTCGGCCGAGATGCCGGCACCGGTCAGCACGACGAGTCGCATGCCTCCATTGAACCCTGAGATGTCCGCGAATTGCTCCCACCCCGGGCTCATGCTGCCACCTGCATTGGGTCCGGCGGCCCCGCGCGCACGTCGCACGCCCGGACCGCGACATCCGCCCCGTCACGCTTCGCCTCTCCACGCGCATGCGCAGGCTCGTGCTTCTCGTGCGCATCGCGGAAGCGGGCGCATGCACGCTCGCGAACGCCACGAGCGCGAGCCGTTTGCGCGACTCATGCCGCGCGCTCTCGTCATCCCGATGACGGCGCGCCTCATGACCACCTGAGCGGATGCCGCACAGCGGTCTGTACCCTCAGCGCTCTCGGCGTTTCAGCGCTCGCTCAGCGCTCGATCGACTTGCGGTCGCCCGACGGCCGCACGAACGCACGAAGGACGAAGAACACGATGGCGGCCACGACCGCGACGATCGCGAGCTTGCCGATGAACCACAAGAGGCTGAAGAGCACATCGACGAGGAACCACGCGATGATGACGGCGACGATCACGCCGATGATGGTCCAGACGGTGCGACTCATCCTTCGAGGTTAGTCGACGCGCTCTCGCGCGGCCCGGACGCCGGCGGCCAGAACAACCGAAACCCCGAGTTTCGTCTCGAGGACTGACGGGCTCGGCACCCTCGTGGCGAGGTTTTGACGGCGTCATCGGACGGTGTCAAGAACCGTCGTTTCTGGATGTCTGGCGTAGGGCACGACATCGGCTCACAGATCGCTTCGCCTGAGCTCTGATCCAGACGTCGAACTTCTCCACGTTCTTCATGGTCGGTCGTGAGCCGTCGGCGGCGGGCGTCAGCGGTTCGCGCCGAGCGCCCGCACGAACCGGCGGGCGATCTCGCGCTCGAGGTCATCTGGCACGGGTTGCGCGCCCGGCACGAGCGACGAGGCATCCGTCGCGACGCGTTCGAGCGAGAGCGACTGCAGCAGGAACCCGAGATCCATCGCCTCGAGCGAGTTGCCCTTGGGTTCCCGGCCCGCGAGGTTCACCATGCGGCCGCCGGCGAGCAGGATCAGCTCGCGCCCGTCGGGCAGGTCGACGCGCTCGATAGCGGCGTCGAGTTCGGTCACGGCGGTCGCGCGGGCATAGAGCGCTGCGGTGTCGATCTCCCACGGGAAGTGACCGGCGTTCGCCAGCACGGCACCACTCGGCACCCGCTCGATGATCTCGTCGGTGATGATGCCGGGGTGGCCGGTTGCGGTGATGAAGAACTCGCCCCACTCCGCCAGGTTGCCGAGTTCGTCGACCCGGTAGCCGTCGAGCGCCGCTTCGAACGCCTTGATCTCGTCGATCTCGGCGACGGCGACGCGCCCGCCGAAGGCCCGCAGGTACTGCGCGATGCCGCGCCCGCACCAGCCGTAGCCCGCAACCACGAACCGCCGCCCCGGGATCATCAGGTTCGTGATGCGCATGATGCTCTCGACGACCGACTGCCCGACGCCGTGCCGGTTCTCGCCGATCGCCTTCAGCGGGCTGTCGTTGATCACGATGACGGGGAACGGCACGCGACCGGCGAGTTCGCTGCGCAGTCGGATGCCGCCGCTGGTCGTCTCCTCGGTGCCCCCGATCACCGAGTCGGCCGCGCCTGCCGCGACGATGCCCGCCACGAGGTCGGCGCCGTTGTCGAGGACGATGTCGGGTCGTGCCTCGACGACGGATGCCACGTTCGCCTCGTGCTGGGCGAGGGTGTCGTCGCGACGACCGAACACGGTCATGCCGGCGTCCGCAAGGTAGGCGACGATGTCGTCTTGAGTGGAGCCGTGGTTGCCGGTGGCAACGACCTCGGCTCCGCCCGCGGCGAGTACCTCGAGCAGCACTGCGGTCTTCGGCTCGACGTGCAGTGACATGCCGACGCGGCGGCCCGCGAGCGGCTGTCGCTCCGCGAACTCGCGACGGGCGGCGGCGAGGAGCGGCATCCGCGACCTGATCCAGGTGATGCGGGAGGCACCGCGTTCGAGCAGTTCGGACATGTCATCCCACTCTCATCAATGAATTCAGCTTGTACATATGGTGACGGATGACTCGCACGAATGCCCCGGCTCGCGGGATACGCTGGCCCGTGCGCTGCCGTGTCCGCGGCATCCGTACCCTTGAACTCCGGAGGCACGAACGTGCACGACCCGTACGCGGCTGGCGCGCCGACGCTGCATCCCGACACGCTCGCGATCGTCGCCGGGCGTCCGCCGCACGGCCCCGACGCTCCCATGAACGTGCCGGTGCACCTGACGTCGACCTACGTGGCCGGCGGCCCCGTCGCATACGCGCGCTACGGCAACCCGAATTGGACCGCGTTCGAGGACACGCTCGGCGCCCTCGAAGGCGGGCGCTGCGTGTCGTTCGCGTCGGGCATGGCCGCGATCGCGGCGGTACTCGACCTCGTCGAGCCGGGCGGGACGATCGTCGCGCCGCGACACTCCTACACCGGTACGGTCGGGCAACTGCAGGAGCTCGAGGCGAAGGGTCGCGCGAAGGTCGTCTTCGTCAACATCACCGACACGGCGGCAGTCGCGGAGGCGAGTACGGATGCCGCACTGGTCTGGTTCGAGTCGCCCACGAACCCGGCGCTCGAGGTCGCCGACATCCCCGCGATCGTGCGGGCCGCGCACGAGCACGGGGCGCTCGTCGCGGTCGACAACACGTTCGCCACTCCCCTGCTGCAGCGCCCGCTCGAGCACGGCGCCGACCTCGTCGTGCACTCGGCGACGAAGTACATCTCGGGTCACAGCGATGTGCTCATGGGCGCGGCGATCGCGACGACCGACGAGCTGACGGCGGCGCTCGTGAAGCACCGCTCACTCTTCGGCGCGATCCCGGCGCCCCTCGAGACGTTCCTCGCGCTGCGCGGGCTGCGTACGCTGCCGGTGCGCCTCGAGCGCGCCCAGGCGACGGCGGAAGAGCTCGTGCGCCGCCTCGCCGGCCACCCGGCGCTCGAGGAGGTGCGCTACCCGGGCTTCGGCGCGATCATCTCGATCGTCGTGCGCGGTGGGGCCGAGCCCGCCGACGCGCTCGTGCAGCGCACGCGGCTTTGGGTGCACGCCACAAGCCTCGGCGGAGTCGAGTCGACCTTCGAGCGTCGGCGCCGCTGGCCTGCCGAGCAGCCGACGATTCCCGAAGGACTCGTGCGGCTGTCGGTGGGGCTCGAGCACGTCGACGACCTCGCGCGCGACCTCATCGACGCCCTCGACTCGCTCGATTCGCTCGACTGAACTATCGGGCCGCAGGCAACCGACGCTCGGTCGCAGATCCTCCCTCGCAAGCGAGCGCTTCCGCCACCCCCACAGACTGACCTCAGCGCGCGTTCGCGAGCAACCAGTCCATCGCGTCGGGAACCGTGCTGAGCACCGAGACGTGCCCGTCGTCGAGTCGCATCCAGAGTTGCGCGTTCGGAAGGCGGCTCAGCATCCACGCGGCGTGGCGTCGCGGCACGACGCGGTCGCCCTCGCCCTGCACGAGCAGCACCGGCGCGGCGACCTGCTCGAGCTCGAAGCCCCACGGCGAGGCGAACGCGACGTCGTCGTCGATGAGGCCGTCGTGCCCGAACTCCGCCGAACGGCCGACGTCGGCGCCGAGCGATATCCACTCCCCCTCGAGCGCCGCGAAGTCGGCCGGCAGGAACTGCTCGGGATCGAACTCCGCGCTCGCTTCGAACCGCGCCCGGGCGTCGCGCCCCTGCAGCGCGGCACGCAGCCCACCCGACGACTGCATGCCGTCGAACCACTCGAACGCCTCGGTGTACGGCGCGATGCCGGCGATCGTGACGACGCCGGTCGCCCGTTCGGGCAGCAGGGCGGCACAGGCGAGCGCGTGCGGGCCGCCGCCCGATGCACCCATCGCGGCGAACCGGTTGACGCCGAACGCGTCGGCGACCGCCGCGACATCCCCCGCCGCCGATGCGACATCCCGGCCTGCATTCGGCGACGAACCGCCATAGCTCGGGCGTCCATACGAGAGCACGCGGATGCCGCGCGCCGCCGCCGCGGTCAGCACCGGCTCGAGCGGCGCCCCGGTCTGCGGCGAGCCGTGGTGCCACACGAGCACGAGTCGCGCCGCGGCATCCGCACCGCTGTCGTACGCATGCAAGACACGACCGTCGTCGAGCCGCACGTCACGCTCACTCACCATCCCGCAGCTCCGTTCGCTTCTGTTCCGATCATGACCGCACGCCCGAACCACCCGGCGACATCACGGATGCCCGGAGACTACGACACTGATGCTGTGGTGGCATCAGTGTCGTAGTGCAGAAGTGTCGTACTGTATGCCGCCCCGCGACTACGACACTGATGCAAAATCTGCATCAGTGTCGTAGCCGCAGGGTGAAGAACCGGAGGCCGGGCGTCGACCGGCTGGGCCGGTCTCCAAGCCTAGAGTGGTGCACGTGGTGGTCCGCTTCTTCTCCGGGGTCGGGATGCTCCTGCGCGGCTTCGGGTTCTGGGCGAGGCGGCCGGGGGCGATGTTCCTCGGGCTGGTGCCGGCGGCGATCGTGTTCATCGTGGTGCTCGGGGCGCTCGTGGCGCTGGGTTTCAGCATGCCCGGGCTCACCGACTGGCTCACGCCGTTCGCCGACGAGTGGGACGAACCCTGGCCCACGCTCGTGCGCAGCGCGGTCGGCGCCATCATCTTCGCGGCGGCCATCGTGCTCGCCGCCGTCACGTTCACCGCGCTCACGCTCGCCGTGGGCGATCCGTTCTACGAACGCATCTGGCGGGCGGTCGAAGTCGAACTCGGCGGCGAAATCCCCGAGGAGGGCACCGGATTCTGGCGCTCGGTGCGCGACTCGCTCGTGCTCATCGCGTTAGGGCTCGTCACGGCGATCGGCGTCGCGCTCACCGGTTTCGTGCCCGTCATCGGGGCGGTACTCGCGCCCGTCCTGGGCGTGATGCTCTCGGGTCGGCTGCTCGCCATGGAGCTGAGCTCGCGACCCTTCGAAGCGCGCGGCATCGGCCGGTCCGCGCGACGTGCGCTGCTGCGCGGGCACCGCGCGCAGCTGCTCGGCTTCGGCATCGCGACGCAGCTGTGCTTCATGATCCCGCTCGGCGCGATCGTCACGATGCCGGCCGCAGTCGCGGGATCGACGCTGCTCGCCAGGTCGGCGCTCGACGCGCACCGCCCGGGCGGGGCGGTCGATGCCGGCTACCCGAACAGCCCCGGCCCCGCGACCGGCCCCGCGGCCGGACCCGCCCCAGCCCCACCGCCCGGCGAGCGCCCGTCGTAGAGCAGCATCGGCACGGGCCCGAACGGCATCGACCGCACTCGCAGTCGACGGATGTCGCTGCCGACGAACCCCGCATCGGCGAGCGTCTGCTCGGTGTCGCGGTCCCAGTGGCAACCGTGGCACACGCGCTTCGAGATCGGCGTCGCGACGCGTTGCACCACACGCTTCAGCGACCCGGGCGGGGCGATGACGTGATCGACGAAGACCACGCGGCCGCCCGGCACGAGCACGCGGCGCACCTCGGCGAGCGCGGCGGCCGGGTCGCCGACCGAGCAGAGCACGTAGGTGCCGACGACCGCGTCGACCGAGGCATCCGGCAGTGGAATCGCCTCGGCCCTCGCGTCGAGCGGGGCCGACGTGTGCCGCCACTCGCGTGCCCTGGTCGCGAGCTCGGCGCGACGCGTGGCGTCGGGCTCGAGGCCGATCCACTCCACGTCGGGATCGAACGCGCCGAAGTTCTCGCCGTCGCCCGCGCCGATCTCGAGCACCCGCCCGCGCACACGCGCGATCAGCTCGCGCTCGAGCTCGTCGAGCGCGTCGTCGTCGATCAGCGAAGCCGTCACCGTCACCCTCGCACGGTAGCGCGCGAGCGCGCCGACGTCACCCCTGCACGCGTCCCGAGCGAGCCGCGATCCGCTTCAGCAGCGGCGGCTTCGCCAGCACCCAGGCGACGACCATGACGACGACGGATAGCGCGAACACCGCGAACCCGATCCAGTCATCGGTGTCGCGCGCCGTGTACATCTGGTTGAGCTTGCGCAGCACCCCGGTGGTGAACACGAGCACGACATGCACGAACGTGAACACCAGGAAGAAGAGCATCACCGGGTAGTGCAACGAGCGGGCGAGCTTCTCGGGGAACGCGCGAACGAGCGGACCCTCGAGCGGCCAGACCGACGAGAGCCGGATACCGGTGACGATCGCGATCGGCGAGGCGATGAACACCACCGCGAAGTACGCCAGCAACTGCAGCGAGTTGTAGGCCACCCACGAGTTCTCGGCCGGCCAGTCGAAGGATGCGTACTGCAGTGCCGCCGAGAGGGCATTGGGCACGACGGCCCAGTCGGTCGGCACGATCCTCACCCACTGGCCGGTCGCGAAGAGCAGCACCACGTAGCTGAGCCCCGTGATCACCCAGAGCGCCTCGACCCAGAGGTGCAACCAGAGGATGATGCCCAGACGCCGGGGCGCCCGCTTCGTGCGAGGCCAACGGGTGTTGTCACGCGTCCAGAACCCGGGCGGTCGTCGCTTCGATCGCAGCTCGAAGCCGGTCTTGACCAGCAGCAGCAGGAAGAAGGCGTTGAGGAAGTGCTGCCAGCCGAGCCAGGCCGGAATACCGACCGGCGCGCCCTCGGGGGGAGCCACGACGCCGGGATACGCGTCGATGAACGCCTGCACCGCTGGCAACTCGCGCAGCCAGCGCGCCAGCAGCACGACCACGGCGAGCACGACGACGGTGATCACCGTCGCCCACAGCACCCGCGTGCGCTGCGTTCTCCACCATTCGGCGGCGCGAGCGGTCTTCGACGAAGTCACGGTCATCTCGGGGCGGGTCCTTCTCACGGGCGGGCAGCCGGGCCGGCGTCGCGCGACCGGCTGGCGCGCATGACGGCTGCGGCGTTGAACAGCGGATGCCTCGACGATAGCGCCGTCGGCTGGGTGCACGAAGCCCGCGCGCAACGGGCCACCACGCAGAGGCCGGGGCTCACCACCAGCCCCGCACACTAGGGTTGCCTGCACGGGGCCGTCCAGGCTCCCGATCAAAGGGCGTCACCGTGTCAGACAAGTCACCGAAGAAATCGTCCAGCAAGACCGCCGCCTCCAAGACGCTCAAGGAGAAGCGCGCCGACAAGAAGGCGAAGGTCGCAAACCGCGCCGGCAACGACGTCACCGACGCCACGCACCGCAAGTAGGGCCCGTCGGCGAAGGCATCGTCCGCGAGGACTCGCGACGGTGCCCGTCGTCGCGCCTCCGGAAGGGCGTCCCCGCGCGGGCCACGGCCTTGACACCCGGTCTCGTGCGGAGCAGGCTCGCAGCGAGTGATCGGTCGCAGCCGGACAGGGGGAAGCGGATGTCGCAGCGCCGCACCGCTCCCGGTGCGCCGAACGCTGCACGATCCGACTGGACGATCGTCGCGCTCTGCACCGGCACGACGCTGAGCGCCCTCAATTCGGGCATGATCGCGGTCGCGCTGGTGACGCTGCGCAAGGAGTTCTCGGTCGACGTCCCCACCGTCACGTGGGTGATCACTGCGTTCTACCTGACGTCCGCCGTGCTGCAGCCGGTGATGGGCCGGCTCGCCGACCGGTACGGACCCCGGCGGGTGTTCACGATCGGCTTGGTGATCGTCGCGGTCGCCGGCGCGGCCGGGCCGTTCGCACCGACGCTCGGCTGGGTCGTAGTCGCGCGCGTGCTGCTCGCCGTCGGCACGGCGGCGACCTTCCCGAGCGCCGCGGCGATGATGCGGTCGATCGCGGCCACCTCGACACTCAGTGCACCCAAGATGGTCGCACGCATCCAACTCATCGACACGAGCGCGGCGGCAGTCGGGCCGGTGGTCGGCGGCCTGCTGATCACCGCATTCGGATGGGAGGCGATCTTCTGGATCAATGTTCCGCTGGCGGCACTCGCCATCGTCACCACCCGGATCCTCGCGCCGCACGACGGCCCGCGTGAGCACGTGCCGCTGCGCCGCACGATCGCCGAATCCGACCTGCCCGGCATCCTCGGGTTCGCCGTCACCGTCGTCACCCTGCTGGTGTTCCTCCTCGAGGTCACGAACGACCCGAACTGGTGGTTCCTCGTGGTGGCGCTCGTGGCCGGTGCACTCTTCACCTGGCGCGAGCTGACCTGTGCGACGCCGTTCGTCGACCTGCGTCTGCTCGGCAGCAACCTCCCGCTGATCAAGGTGTTCGTGTGCACCGTCCTCGCAAGCCTCGTACTCTACAGCGCCCTGTTCGGCGTGCCGCAGTACCTCGAGGAGCATGCCGGATACCGCACCGACGCCGTGGGCGCACTGATGCTGCCGCTCGCCGCGTTCACGGTGATCCTCGCCCCGGTCGTCGAGCGGGTGATCGATCGGCGCGGCGTTCGCACGGCGCTCGTGGCGGGGAGCATCGGGCTCGCGGCATCCGCCCTCGCCCTGCAACTGCTCGCCGGCTCGACCTCGGTCTGGACGGTGCTGCTGCTCATGGCGGCGATCGGCGTCCCCTACGGCGTCGTGCTCGTCTCGATCACGCAGTCGCTCTACCTCGCCGCACCGCCCGAGCGCGTCGGCCAGGCCGCCGGGCTCTTCCAGACGGCGCGGTCGCTCGGCTGCATCGGCTCGACGGTGGTCGTGGGGCTCTCGTTCGCGGGCGGCACTTCGCCGGCCGACTGGACGGTGCTCGCCACCGCGATCGCGGTGCTCGCCGTGCTGTTCCTCGTCATCGTCGTGGTGTGGCGCGACCGCCGCGCCGTGCCCGACGCCGCGGGCGGTGCGAGCGCCACAGGCGGCGCGGATGCCGCGGGCACCGCGGGCGGGCGCGACACCGTCACCCCGTGACGTCGGCCAGGAAGTCGACCGTCTGCTGCAACGCCACGTGCGCCTCCTCGAACGTCGTCATGTGGAACTGGTACTCGTGCGGCAGGGCCGGCTCGTGGTCGGCGGGCCAGAACAACGTCGTCACCTCGACGCCGCGCTCGTGCAGGCGCTGCGACATCGGGATCGACTGCAGCCAGGTGAGCCCGTCACCGTTGCCGCCGGTGATGAACGTCTTCGGGAAGTCGGCGTTCGCGAAGTCGATCGTCGACATGAGCGACCCCGGCGCCGAGGACGACCAGTCCTGCGTGCCGGTGTACGCCCACAACGCCACCTGGAAACCCCAGCCGACGAGTCCGTCGAGCCCGGTCATGTTGTCGAGGTCGTAGACGCCGCAGTTCAGCACCGTGCCGACGAGTTGCTCGGGCTCGAGGGCCGGCGTGACGTCGAGCAGGTCGGCATAGTCGGGGTTCGTGGTGAGGGCCGCGACCTGGCTGGCGAGCTGCGAACCCGCCGAATCCCCCGCGAGCACGATGCGATCGGGGTCGATGCCGAGTTCGTCGGCGTTGGCCTCGAGATAGGCGAGCGCGTCGTTCGCCTGGTCCACCGCCGTCGGGTAGATCTGCTCCGGCGCGATCGAGTACCCGAGCGCCACCGTCGTGTAGCCTTCGGCGGCGATCATGCGCAGGTACGGCTCCACGTTCTCCTTCGCACCCGAGATCCACGCGCCGCCGTGGATCCACACGACGGTGGGCTTCGCTTCGCCGCCGGGCAGGCCGATCACGTCGAGGGTCTGGCCGTGGCCGCCACCGTAGTCGAGGTCGAGATGCTCGTCGTATTCGATATCGGGCACGTAGGGCTGCATCTGGGCCACCGATTCCTTCGCGCCCTGCTCGAAGACCGCCCTGATCAGCAACGCCGATGGCCACGGGGTGACTCGCAGCACCACAGCCACCACCGCCACGATGGCGACGATGACCCCGAGCGTCCAGCCGAGTCGGCGCAGGCGCCGGTGCCTCCGCAGGTGCTTCACCTCCCGCTCGTCGACGTCGCTGTCTGCCCCGTGCGCCGTGCCATCTCGTTCCGCCACGCGTGTTCCTCCCCAATCACGTACCCCATTGTGTCGGGGTACATGCCTCGCGCGGGACGTATGGCGCGCTTCAGACGGCGTGTCGATCGGACGACGTGTCGAACAGTGAGCCGGATGCCGCAGGCCGAAGCCCGCGGCATCCGCACCGCATCGGGAGGGTCAGTCGCGCAGCCCGCGGAAGAATGCCCGGATGTCGCCGGCCACGACCGACGGCACTTCGAGGGCGGCGAAGTGACCGCCCTGCTCGAAGCGGCTCCAGTGCACGATGTTCGAGTTGTCGCGCTCGGCGAAGACCCGGATCGTCTGGAAGTCGTCGGCGAACACGGCCACGCCGGTCGGTGCAGCGTTGACCTGGGGCTCGGCCTCGGCGCGCGCGTTCTCGAGGTAGCTGCGGCTCATGCCCGAGGCGGCATTCGCGAACCAGTTCACGCTGACCTCGGTGAGGATCTTCTCGAGCGGAACGAGCGAGGTGCCGTTGCCGAACGAGTTGAACAGCTCGCTGTAGGCGAGCAACCCGACGGGCGAGTCGCTGAGCCCGACCGCGATGGTCTGCGGCCGGCTGGCGTTCATGGTGTTGTAGCCGCCGACCGACTGGAACCACTGCATGTGCTCGAGGCCGGCGTAGTCCTGCGGCTCGAGGCGCTCGAACTCGCTCGGGTCGCCCGACGGGAACGAGAAGAGTTGCAGCACGTGCAGCCCGAGGAATCCGTCGGGGTTCAGCAGTCCGAGCTCGCGGGCGACCATCGCACCGTTGTCGGAGCCGTGGATGCCGTACTCGGTGTACCCGAGCCCGCGCATGAGCCGGTCGTACGCCCGGGCGACCCGCGCGGTCGTCCATCCGGGCCCGGCGAGCGGGTTCGAGAAGCCGTAGCCCGGGGCATCCGGAATCACGATATCGAACGAGTCGGCCGCCTCGCCGCCGTGCGCGACGGGGTCGACCAGTTCGTCGATCATCTCGAGGTAGTCGACGGATGACCCAGGGTAGGTGTGGGCGAGCAGCAGGGGTGTCGCACCGGTGTGCGGCGAGCGCACGTGGATGAAGTGGACCGGCTGTCCGTCGATCTCGGTCATGAAATGCGGCACGGCGTTGATGCGCGCCTCCTCGGCGCGCCAGTCGAACGAGGTGCGCCAGGCGTCGATCGCCTCGCGGAGGTAGGAGTTCGGCGTGCCCGAGTCCCAGTCATCGCCGGGGGCCGGCTGCGGCAGCCGGGTGCGGGCGAGGCGCTCCATGAGGTCGTCGAGCTCGGCCCGCGCGACCTCGACGCGGAAGGGGCGGATGTCGATGCGGTCGGTGTGGGTGGTGTTCGTCATGTCTACGACGGTACGGTGCCTATAGGAATGGGTAATGCCTAATGATCGAAGCGTTTTCAGTGCAGACAGGGCGTGCCGATTCCGGCGCGCCCTGTCT
>DASSBT010000005.1:0-9806 GCA_035698465.1 Agromyces sp.
ACGTCGCCGAGCGCGTAGATCGCGAACGTGAGCGTCGCGCCGTCTTGAGCGCGCACGACTCCCGAGAGCGTGTAGCCGGTCTCGATCCAGCCGGTCTTCGCCGACACCGCGCCGTCGGCGACCGCATTGTCGCCCGCGAACCGGTCGTCGTACGAGAGCGAGCCGCGCTGCCCCGACACCGGCAGTCCGTCCATGATGACGCCGAGGTTCGCCTCGCGGGCGTTGACCTTCACGAAGAGCTGGGTGAGGTACGACGGCGGCACGGCGTTGTTGTCGCTGAGGCCCGAGCCGTCGACGACGGTGATGCCGGTCGTGTCGACGCCGTAGGGCGCGAGTCCCTCGAGCACTCCGGCGTTGATCGCGCCGAAGGTGTTGCCTGCTCCCGTCTCGATCGCGACGAGCCGGGCGAGCATCTCGGCGACCGTGTTGTCGGAGACGACGAGGGCCTTGTCGACGAGTTGCGCCACCGTCGGCGACAGCACCTGCCCGAGCTGTTGGGCGCCCGCGGGCGCCGTGCCCCGCTCAATGGTGCCGATGCCGCCCAGCTCGGCGGCGAAGGCGTCGCCCGCCCGCCCGATCGGGTCGGGGCTGCGCCACGAGGTGTTCGCCGTCGGATCGTCGCGGTCGCCGTCGACCATGAGTGCCGTGATGTTCGACATGTACCCGTACTCGCGCTCGGCGAGGTCCCAGCTGGGCTCCCACTCGTCGCCGCCGAACAGGCTGGCGTCGAGCACGAGCTTCGTGAGCGGCGGGTTCGACGGGTCGGCGTCCCATGCGGCGCGCGCCTGCGCGGCGAGGTCGTCGAGGTGCGCGGCACCCGGATACACCGTCTCGGTGCCGCTCGGCGTGCGCGAGAGCGTGACGTCACCACCGCCGACGAGCACCACAGAGCCGGGCTCCGCGCCCTTCACGACGGTGGTCGCCACTTGGTGGTCGGGTCCGAGCACCGACAGCGTGGCCGCCGAGGTGAGCACCTTCATGACGCTCGCGGTGCGTGAGGGCGTGGTGCCGCCCCGGTCGTAGAGCACCTCGCCGGTTGCCGCGTTCACGACCTGCGCCTGCAGGTTCGCGAGTCGCCCGTCTGCCGCCCGGTCGGCGACCGAGCAGGTGCGGATCCGGCTCGCAGCCACGGCGGCGGCGGGCTCGGGGCGCCCCGGGTCGACCGTCGGGGTGGGTGTGGAGGTCGCGGCGACGGCGCTCGGGTCGGCCGGCGTGTTCAGCGCCGCGCCTGCCGCGACTGCGCCGGTGCCGAGCAGGGCGACGGCGAGTACTCCACCCGCGATCGAGAGGGAGAGTCGGTGCGTGCGGGCGAACGCCGCGACGCCGCCGTTCGCCTGTGGCGTCGCGCCAGCGGGGTCGCCGGGTGACGTGGGCTCACCCACTCCCCCTTCGGCGCGCTCGGGAAACGCCGTGTCGTCGATCACCCGGGAATTGTACGCGGCGACCCGGAAGAGAACCTGATCATCAGCCGGATGCCGCGGGGCCGGTCACCGGCCGTGGCATCCGTCATTCGCCGGGGTAGCGTAGCCCGATCTGCGTGCGGATCGCGTCGAGCGTGCCCATGATCTCGACGGTCTGATCAATGGTGAGCACATCGCCGCGCAGGTTGCCCTCGGCGATGAATCGTTCGACCGCCTCGGCCTGGAAGTGCATGCCACGCCCGGTCACCTCGGATCGGAACTCCTCGATCGTGGCGCCGTCGGCTCCGACCACTCGGAAGCTCGTGGGCGTGTACCAGACACGGTCGATGTCGATGCGGCCGATCGTGCCGAGCACTGACGCGGTGTTCGGGCCGAGGGTGTCGCTCGCCGAGAGCAGCGAGGCGATCCGTGCCCCTTCGTATCCGAGGATCGTCGCGATCTGGGCGTCGGCGCCGGTGGCTTTGAACGTTGCCGTCGACTGGATCGTCAACGGTGTGCCGAAGAGGTCCCAGGCGAACGAGATCGGGTAGATCCCGAGGTCGAGCAGGGCGCCGCCCCCGAGTTCGAGCGCATTGATGCGGTGGGCCGGGTCGTCGGAGAGCTTCTGGGTGTGATCGGCGATCAGCGATCGCACCTCGCCGAGCGTGCCCTCGGCGATGATCTCGCGGACGCGGATCATATGCGGCAAATACCTGGTCCACATCGCCTCCAGGATGAGGAGCCCGTTCGCCGCGGCGAGCTCGGCGAGTTCCCGTGCCTCGCGCGCGTTGACCGTGAACGGCTTCTCGACGAGCACGTGCTTGCCGGCCTCGAGCATGAGTCGCGCACTCACGGCGTGCAGCGGGTGCGGCGTCGACACGTACACCACGTCGACCTCGGGGTCGGCAGCAAGCGCCGCATAGCTGCCGTGCGCATTCGGGATGTCCCATGCCTCGGCGAACGCGTCGGCCGCCGCCTGCGATCGCGAGCCCACCGCCTGCACGGTGAGGCCGTTCAACTTCAGGTCGTTCGTGAAGGCGCGGGCGATGCCGCCCGTGGCCAAGATGCCCCACCGCAGTCGATCAGTCATGGCGAAAAGCCTAACGGGGCCCACGTCAAGGGATTGCCGCCGATTGGTCACCCCTGTACAGGTGGACTATGCAAAAGATCACGTACGCCGGAGGCCAGTTCGTCACGGGCACCGAGATCGCCAAGGCGCTGGTGTTGTACGCGGTCGCACTCGGACAGCAGAACAGAGCGGCAACAGTGGAGATCCCGGTGCGCCACGATGGAGGCGGACGACTTCGGTTCGTGAACTTCCTACTAGGTCCGGCGAGCCAGCTCGTCACCGAGGAGGTCGGCTCCGACAGCTCCGACGAGATCCGCGACGACGATCTGGTCGCTCGGCTGCGTACACTCACCGCGGAGCTCGCGCCGATGCATCCCGCGGCCACTGACGCCGACGAACGCGACTTCACGTCCGGCTACGACTGGACCGACGAGGTCTAGCGTCGGTCCAGTCGCAGCCGTGGGCATCGATGCGAGGTCAGCTGTCGACCGATTCATCGCTCTGGACGAAGCTCGGCTCGCCCGTCGAGAGCGGAACCGGCGCGCGCGTCGACGACATGCTGCGGGCCGACATGGCGTTCGCCGGGAGAACGACGCACGCGTCATAGCTGAGGTCGCCCAGCCCGATGTGCTGATTCCCCGAGTTGCCAGTGATGCCGGCGATGTAGCGGATGGTGACGACCTGTGCTTGACCGGGCCAGGTGAGGCGCACGTCTCCCAAGCCGCTCTCGATCGGGGTGTCGCCGTTGTTGATCGGACGGAAGCGATCGCCGTCGGTGCCGCTGCCCTGCAGGTTGCCGCCGAGATCGAAGGTGTATCCACCGGTCATGACGCGCACAGTGTCACGCCAGCCACCTGACGTCGCGTCGATGTCGTGGAGCACGAATGACAGTCCGGTGACGGGCTCGCTCAGCGTGATCGTGAGCTGCACGTAGTCGCCCTCATCGAGCCGCGACACCATCTCGAGCTCGATGTAGTTCCACGAGGGAGTGGTGTTGGTGGCGGCCACTCGGCCGGTGTCACCCGGCCTGTTGCCCGACTGTCCGTGCGACGAGTACACGAGGGTCGCCGTGACCATCGAGGGGAGGAAGGTGATGCTGCTCGGGGACGACCCGGGCTTGAGATTGTCGAAGCTCGTCGTCGGGGTACACGGCGACGGTGACGCGGCGTACGCGGGTGCTGGCACGGCCACGGCGATGACGGGGACGGTCCAGGCCGCTGCCTTCACGAGTGTGCGGCGACTGACGCTCTTGGGCGTGGCGGGATCGGACATGGCGGAAATGTGACGCTCAGCGTCGGGCATACTTCTCCTCGGGTTGGAGGCGCGCTGGGATGACGCGCAATTGGGGGACGGACGGGTAGATCCATCCCGAACAGTACAAGTGACGAAATGGAGGCGCGTCCCCCATTTCGGGGGGACACCTGTCCCCCATTTCGCTCCCTCGACCCGCGAAGCCGGAAACGACGAACGGCCCGGGAACCCCGGGCCGTTCATCGTCTTCAGATGGAGCCGCCTGTGGGAATCGAACCCACGACCTTCTCATTACGAGTGAGACGCTCTGCCGACTGAGCTAAGGCGGCGTGGCATCCGGAATCGCCTGGCTATCCGGCTGGCACGAGAGTCTATGTTAGCGGGTTTCGCGAGCGCCGTTGAACACGTCGGGGCCAACACGTCCGCGCTGAGACCTCACCCCGAGTGAATCAGCCCCGAGCGATCAGCACTTCGGGTCGCTCGCCGGCACGGTTCCCTCGATGAGGTAGGCCTCGACGGCACCGTTCACGCACTGGTTCGATTTGTTGTACGCGGTGTGGCCCTCGCCGTCGTAGCTGACGAGCACGCCGCTCTCGAGTTGCTCGGCGAGCGCGACCGCCCACTCATAGGGTGTGGCGGGGTCGCCGGTCGTGCCGACCACGAGGATCGGCGCCGCGCCCTCAGCGTGGATCTGCGCGCGCTCGCGGTCGCTCTGGTACGGCCAGTTCACGCAGCTGAGGTCGCCGTAGCCGAAGTACGGACCGATGACGGGCGCGGCCTCGGCGATTGCCGCCGCCTTCTCGCGCATCACACCGACGTCGGCCTGGTAGGTGTAATCCAGGCAGTTGATCGCGCGGAATGCCTCGGTCGAGTTGTCGAGGTACGTGCCGTCCTCGCCACGACCGTTGTATCCGTCGGCGAACGAGAGCGCATAGTCGGCGTCGCCGAGCATGACCGACTCGAGCATCTCGCTGAGGTACGGCCACGACTGCGCGCTGTAGAGCGGGTAGATGATCGCGGTCAACAGGGTGTCGGCGCCGACCATGCGTCCGTCGGTGCCGCGCAACGGGCTCGCATCGACGGATGCCAGGAGTCGGCCGATCTCGTCCATGGCCTCGTCGACCGTGCCGTCGAAGGGGCACTCGCGGCCGCTCAGGCAGTCCTCGAGGTACGCGCGGAGCGCCTTCTCGAACCCGACGGCCTGCGCCTTGGTGACCTCGGTGTCGCTCGCCGACGGGTCGATCGCCCCATCGAGCACCAGCCGGCCGACCTTGTCGGGGTAGAGCTCTGCGTAGGTGGCGCCGAGGAACGTTCCGTACGAATAGCCGAGGTAGTTGAGCTGCTCGTCACCGAGGATCGCCCGCAACAGGTCGAGATCGCGCGCGGCGCTCACCGTGTCGACCTCACTGAGCATCTCGCCCGTATTCGCGCTGCAGGCCTCGCCGAACTCGCCGGCCGCCTGGCCCACCAGCTTCACCCACTCGTCGCTGCCGCGCTCGGCCGGCACGATGCCGTAGAGGTATTCGTCCATCTGCTCGTCGTCGTAGCAGGCGACCGCCGACGACCGGCCGACGCCACGAGGGTCGAACCCGACGACATCGAAGCGCTGCTTCAGCGGCTCGCCGACCGCGTAGTCGAGCGACTCTGCGATGAAGTCGTACCCCGAGCCGCCCGGCCCGCCTGGGTTCACGAGCAGCGATCCGAGCTTGTCGCCCGTCGCGACGTGACGCACGAGCGCGAGGTCGATCTCGCCGGCCCCGGGATTCTCCCAGTCGATCGGCGCAGTCGCGGTGGCGCAGACCAGTTCGTCGCCGCATTGCTCCCACTCGAGCACCTGCGTGTAGAACGGCTGCAGCGCGGCGTCGACATCTTCGCTCGTCGGCGTCGACACGGGCTTCTCGGGGTTCAGGAACGACGGCATGCACCCCGTCAGCACGATGGCGACGCCGAGCACGACGGAGAGCACACCGAGGCGGCGTCGTCGAGGCATCCGTTCGATCGGCTCAGGGCGACGGCGGCCGACACGGTGTTCGGCGCCAGCGCCGGGTTCGGTGCGTGCGCCGGTCATGCGGCTCTCCGTTCGGTCGCAATGGGGCGGATGGCGCTCACGAGCATGGCCTCGAGCGCAAGGGCGGGTTGCACGTTGCCCTCGATGCGCTCGCGTGCGGCCTGGATCGCGTCGAGCGTTGCCAGCGTGGTCGCAGGGGTAGCGGATGCCGCGGCTCGCCGCATCTCGTTCTCGAGCTCGCGGTTCACGAGGTCGACGTCGGCGGCGAGCTGGATGAGCAGGATGTCGCGGTGGAGCGAGGCCAGGTCGACGAGGATGCGGTCGATGCCGTCGCGGAGGCTGCGGGTCGCACGGCGTTTCTGATCGTCTTCGAGAGCCTTCAGCTGCGGTCGGAGGGCGGAAGGCACGGCCTGACCGGGTGCCAGCCCGAGCGAATGCAGCGCGTTGGCGCGCTCTTCGGCATCGCGGAGCTCGGTGATCGCCTTCGCGTCGTCGCCGGCGATCGCGAGGAACCTCGCGGCGGTCGTCACGGCGGTGGCTGCCGAACGCACCTCGAGCGCGAGGCGCAGGGTCTCGGCGCGACGTCGCCGCGCCTCTTCGCTCGTCGCCAGCCGGTGGGCCATGCCGATGTGGCACTGGGCCTCTCGCGCCGACCGCTCGGCCAGCTCGGGCTCGATCCCGTCGCGACGCTCGAGGAGCGCGGCGACCTCGGCCACTGTCGGCATCTGCAGTCGAACCGTGCGCACCCGGGAACGGATCGTGGGAATGAGGTCGGCCTCGCTCGGCGCGCAGAGGATCCACACGGTGCGCTCTGGCGGCTCCTCGAGCTCTTTCAGGAGGAAGTTCGAGGTCTGCTCGGTCATGCGGTCGGCGTCTTCGACGATGATCACCCGGTGCTGCCCGACCGACGGCGAATAATGCGAGCGCCGCACGATCTCACGCACGTCGTCGCGCTTGATGATGACGCCCTCGGTGGCGAGTACGTGCAGGTCGGGGTGGCTGCGCGCCTCGACCTGGATGCGGGTCGTCTCGTCGCCGTCGGGCGTGCCCGCGATGAGCGCGGTCGCGAAGGCGTACGCGAGATTCGATCGACCCGAGCCGGGCGGGCCCGTGATGAGCCACGAGTGCGTCATCTGCTGCGACCCGTCGTCGCCCGACTGCGATGCCTCGGCCGCCGAGCGGAACACGGCGATGGCCTGTTCCTGCCCGGTCAGTTCGCTCCACACGCTCACGTCACCACGCTACCTTTCGCCCCCGACTGTGGCCTGTGACTCAGAGCAGGCCGGTGACGCGGTCGCGGATTGTCGTCGCGATCTCATCGACCGGCCGGCCGGCATCGACCACGAGGAAACGGTCGGGTTCAGCCGCGGCAAGCGCGAGGTAGGCCTCGCGCACCCGGTTGTGGAACTCGGATGCCTCGGCCTCGAGTCGATCGAAGCGGGTGCGGGCCTCGTCGAGGCGCCCACGTGCGGCATCCGCATCGAGATCGAGCAGGATCGTGAGGTCTGGTCGCAGGCCCTCGGTCGCCCAGACCGAGATGTCGCGCACCTCTTCCGGGTCGAGCACGCGCCCGACGCCCTGGTAGGCGACCGACGAGTCGATGTAGCGGTCCTGGATGACGACGTCGCCGCGTTCGAGCGCGGGGCGCACGAGGGTCGCGATGTGATGCGCGCGGTCGGCGGCGTAGAGGAGCGCCTCGGCGCGGGGCGCGATGTCGCCTCGGTGGTGCAGCACGATCTCGCGCACCTCGACGCCGACCTCGGTGCCACCGGGCTCGCGGGTGTGCAGCACGGTGCGGCCCCGTTGTGCGAGCCATTCGCGCAGCAGTTCCGCCTGCGTGGTCTTTCCCGACCCGTCGCCGCCCTCGAGGGTGATGAAGAGTCCCCGGCTCACGCCGAGCTCTTCTTCGCCGCGGGCTTCTTCTTGGCCGGCGCCTTCTTCGCGGCCGCTGACTTGGCGGTGGCGCGCTTGGCACGCGGCGCAGCGGGGCCCTTGTCGCGCTTCTGCTGCAGCAGTTCGACCGCCCGCTCGAACGTGATCTCCTCGACCGACTCGGCTCGCGGGATCGTGGCGTTGGTGGTGCCGTCGGTGACGTACGGGCCGAACCGGCCGTCCTTCACCTTGATGGGCTTACCGCTGACCGGGTCGTTGTCGAACTCCTTCAGCGCGCTCGAGGTACGACGTGCGCCGTACTTCGGCTGCGCGAAGAGCTCGACCGCCCCGGCCACGTCGATCTCGAAGATCGCGTCTTCGCTCGGCAGGGTGCGGGTGTCGGCAGCCTTCTTCAGGTACGGGCCGTACCGGCCGTTCTGTGCGGTGATCTCGTCGCCCGACTCGGGGTCGACGCCCACGACGCGCGGCAGGTCGAGCAGCTTCAGCGCGGTGTCGAGGTCGATCTCCTCGATCTGCATGCTCTTGAACAGCGATGCGGTGCGCGGCTTGACGGCGGCGACCTTCTTCGCCCCGCGCTTGGGCTTCGGCGCGTCGACGACCTCGCCGGTCTTCGGGTCGACGGATGCCGCGGCATCCGTTTGCGCTTCGGGCTCGGGCTCGAGTTCGGTCACATACGGGCCGAACCGGCCGTCCTTCACGACGACCTGCTTGCCGTTCTCGGGGTTCACGCCGAGCACGCGGTCGCTCTGCACCGGCGCCTCGATGAGTTCGCGCGCCTTCGCCTCGGTGAGCTCGTCGGGCGCGAGCCCCTCTGGCAGGTTGATGCGGCGCGGCGGCGCGTCGGCCGCGGCATCGGGTTCGACCGCCTCGAGGTACGGGCCGTACTTGCCGATGCGCAGCGTGATGCCCGGGGCGATCACGACCGAATTGATCTCACGGGCGTCGATGTCGCCGAGGTTGTCGACCACCTGGCGCAGGCCGCGGTGCTTGTCCGATCCGAAGTAGAAGCTCGAGAGCCAGTCGACGCGGTCGGCCTCGCCAGCGGCGATGTGGTCGAGGTCGTCTTCCATCTCGGCGGTGAAGTCGTATTCGACGAGGTCGCCGAAGTGTTCCTCGAGCAGGCGCACGACCGAGAACGCGACCCAGCTCGGCACGAGTGCCTGGCCGCGCTGGGTGACGTAGCCGCGGTCGAGGATGGTCGAGATGATCGACGCGAACGTCGACGGCCGCCCGATGCCGAGTTCTTCGAGTCGCTTCACGAGGCTCGCCTCGGTGTAGCGCGGCGGTGGCGAGGTCTCGTGCCCCTTCGCCTCGAGCTCGGCGATCGCGAGCGTCTGCCCCTCAGTGAGCGGCGGCAGTTTCGCCTCGCCGGGCGTGTCGTCGGCGTTGCGCTCCTCGTCGCGCCCCTCTTCATAGGCGGCGAGGAATCCGCGGAACGTGATCACGGTGCCGCTCGCCGTGAATTCGGCGATCGTGCCGTTGATGTCGACGGATGCCGCAGCCGACGCCTCGGCGTTCGTGCCAAGCGCCGCAGCGGCATCCGGCGCCGTCGGCCCGACCTCGATCGTGACCGTGGCCGTGTGGCCCTTCGCGTCGGCCATCTGTGATGCGACGGTGCGCTTCCAGATGAGGTCGTAGAGCTTGAACTCGCTGCCCCGCAGCACGCTCTGCAGCTCTGACGGGGTGCGGAACACCTCGCCAGACGGACGGATCGCCTCGTGCGCCTCTTGTGCGTTCTTGGACTTGCCGGCGTACGCGCGGGGCTTCTCGGGAATGGAGTCGGCACCGTAGAGCTTGGTGGCCTGCGTGCGGGCGGCGGTGATCGCCTGCTGCGACAGCGACACGGAGTCGGTTCGCATATAGGTGATGTAGCCGTTCTCGTACAGCGACTGCGCGACTCGCATGGTGTCGCGCGCCGAGAGGCGCAGCTTGCGAGCCGACTCCTGCTGCAGCGTCGACGTGGTGAACGGTGCGGCCGGGCGCCGCGAGTACGGCTTCGACTCGACCTTCGAAACGGTGCGCGAGACCCCGTCGGCGCGCAGCGCCTCGACGAGGGCGTGCGCCACCGGCTCGTCGAGCACGACGGCCTTGCCCTTCAGCCGGCCCGCGTCGTCGAAGTCACGACCGGTCGCGACCCGCTCGCCGCCGAGGCGCACGAGGCGCGCCTCGAACGAGGCGGCGTCTG
>DASSBT010000006.1:0-7293 GCA_035698465.1 Agromyces sp.
GAGCGCCGCCACGTCGACGTAACCGCCCACGATCGCGTCTTCGAAGTCGTGCACCGAGTACGCGATGTCGTCGGAGAGGTCCATGACCTGCGCCTCGATGCAGAGGCGTCGTTCGGGCGCACCGGCCCGCATCCACCGGAACACGGCGAGGTCGTCGCGGTAGAACCCGAACTTGGCGCGCCCGCTGGGGTCGGCGACGCTGGTGGCCTCTGGCCACGGGTACTTGCAGCTGGCGTCGAGGCTCGCCCGCGTGAGGTTGAGGCCGTACGTGCGACCGTCGGGGCCGAAGACCTTGGGCTCCAGGCGCGTGAGGAGTCGCAGGGTCTGGGCGTTGCCCTCGAACCCGCCGACGTCGGCCGCCCAGGTGTTCAGGGCACGTTCGCCGTTGTGGCCGAAGGGCGGGTGCCCCAGGTCATGGGCGAGGCACGCGGTGTCGACGACGTCGGGGTCGAGTCCGAGACTGGCGGCGAGCTCGCGACCGACCTGGGCGACCTCGAGCGAGTGCGTGAGCCTGTTGCGGGCGAAGTCGAGGCCCGCGGCCGGGCTCAGCACCTGGGTCTTCGCCGCGAGCCGCCGAAGGGCACTCGAGTGCAGCAGTCGGGCCCGGTCACGGGCGAAGTCGCTGCGCCGCGACACATGTTCCTCGGGCAGCCAGCGTTCAGTGTCGGCGTCGCCGTAGCCGCCGAAGAGCCGATCCGGCATGTCAGCCGCCGCTCGTGTCGAGTTCGGCGCCCACGAGGGTGGTGCGATCGTGCCCGACCAGCTCGCGCGAGGCGAGCCAGCCCTCTGGCAGAGCCGGGTTCTTCGGGGTTCCGGCGCGACCGCGCGGACCTTCTGCGCCTTCGCCCGGATACGGCATCGACCAGTCGAGCGTGCCGAGCAGGTCGTCGAGTTGCGCGAGCGACTCCACCGTCGCGAGCCTCGCCCGCAGGTCGCCGCCGACCGGGTAGCCCTTGAAGTACCAGGCGACGTGCTTGCGGATGTCGCGGCACCCGCGCTCTTCGCTGTCGAAGAATTCGGTGAGCAACTCGGCATGACGACGGAATGTCTGCGCTACCTCGCCGAGCGACGGCTCGAACTTCCCGTTCTCTGAGCTCGCCCCGTTCCCTGAGCCCGCCCCGTTCCCTGAGCCCGTCGAAGGGCCGCGGAACGCCGCGGCGAGATCGCCGAACAGCCAGGGGCGGCCGAGACAACCGCGACCGACGACGACGCCGTCGCAGCCGGTCTCGGCCATCATGCGCACCGCGTCTTCGGCCGACCAGATGTCGCCGTTGCCGAGCACCGGCACCGTGGTGACCGCCTGCTTGAGCTGAGCGATGGCCGACCAATCGGCCTCACCCGAGTAGAACTCGGCGGCCGTGCGAGCGTGCAGCGCGATCGACGCGACCCCCGCGCCCTCGGCCATGCGCCCGGCCTCGAGGTAGGTGAGATGGTCGGAATCGATGCCCTTGCGCATCTTGATGGTGAGCGGGATCTCGCCGGCTGCCCGCACCGCGCTCTCGACGATGCCCCGGAACAGTTCGCTCTTCCACGGCAGCGCGGCCCCGCCGCCCTTGCGCGTGACCTTCGGCACGGGGCATCCGAAATTCAGGTCGATGTGGTCTGCGCGATCTTCGGCGACCAGCATCGTGACGGCCTCGGCCACGGTCTTGGGGTCGACACCGTAGAGCTGGATGGAGCGCGGCGTCTCTGACTCGTGGTGCGTGATCAGCCGCATCGACTCGGGGGTTCGCTCGACGAGGGCGCGCGACGTGATCATCTCGGAGACGTACAGCCCGGCACCGAACTCTCGGCAGAGCCGGCGGAACGCCGTGTTGGTGATGCCGGCCATCGGGGCCAGCACGACCGGAACGTCGAGTTCGAGCCCGCCGATCGTCAGCGGGCCTGCGTTGAGCGTGGAAGTGGGAGGCATCACCCTCGATTCTCCCAGAGAAGTCGACCGGCCCGCCCGCAGTCGGGATCGCGCGCCTAGGATGCCGAGGAAGACGACGTGTGGAGGACGAGATGACCGATGCTGCGCTGACCGGTTCGGATCGAGTGCGAGCGGATGCCGCGGCCCGGGGCCTCGACATCGAGATCATCGAACGTCCGGCCGCCGCGAGTCTCGAGGAGGCCGCGGAGCTGATGGGCATCGGCCCCGGCGACATCGTGAAGTCGCTGGTGCTGAAGAAGAGCGACGACACCTATGTCTTCGCACTCGTGCCGGGCGGCCGCAAGATCTCGTGGCCGAAGCTGCGCGCGCTGCTCGGCGTGAACAAGATCCAGCTTCCGGATGCCGCGCGCGCCCTCGACGCGACCGGCTACGAGCGCGGCACGATCACGCCGCTCGGTTCGACGACGGCGTGGCCCGTGGTCGTCGACGCCACCATCGCCGGCCGCCGCGTCTCGATGGGTGCCGGCGAGCATGGCAGGAGCCTCTTCGTCGACGCCGACCGCCTCGTCGACGCGTTCGATGCGACGGTCGCCGACATCAGCGACCCCGAGTAGGGAAGGCGGTCTCGAGACGCGGCTCCGCCGCTCCTCGACCCACGGGCGGTGGGGACCGCGCTACTCGACCGCCGCCGTGGGGATGTCGCAGACGTCGCCGTCGCACACCATCGCGGCCGGGTCGCCGGTCACCATCGTGAACGGCGTCGGCGTCGCGGCATCCGTCGACTCGACCGTGCGCTCGCTCATGCCGCCGCTCCGTCGCGCTCCTCGGCGACCTGGGTCAGCACCTGGGAGAAGACCTCAGCGGGCTGGGCGCCGGAGATGCCGTACTTGCCGTCGATGACGAAGAACGGCACGCCCTGGATACCGTAGGCGCGGGCCTGCGCGATGTCGGCCTGCACGTCGGCGGCGTAGCGACCAGACTCGAGCGCCTCGCGGGCCTCGTCGGCGTCGATACCGAGTTCGACCGCCCAGCCGATGAGTTCGTCGATGCGGTTTACCCGACCACCCTCGGTGAAGTAGGCGCGCAGCAGGCGCTCCTTCATCTCGCCCTGCTTGCCGTGCGCCTTCGCGAGGTGCAGCAGTTCGTGGCCCTTGAGCGTCTTGGTGTGGGCGACCTTGTCGAAGTGGTACTCGAGGCCGGCGTTGGCGGCGACGTTCGTGACGTGCTGCATCATCTGCTCGACGCGCTCGACCGGCATGCCCTTCGCCTTCGACAGGTACTCGACCGTCGAGCCCTCGAAGTCGAGTGGAGTGTCGGGCGAGAGCTCGTAGGAGTGATACTCGATCTCGACATCGGGCGCGTCGGCACCAAGCGCGGCGATTCCGCCCTCGAGGTGCCGCTTGCCGATGTAGCACCACGGGCAGGCGATGTCGGACCAGATGTCGATCTTGATGGGAGACGTCACAAAATATGCAAACGGATGCATCGCCCGGCGTATTCCCCGGTGTGGAAGAGGGCTTCCGCGCGACGGTCTACCGATATATCGTTGAGTATCGTTCGTGTGCTACTCCGGGAGGTCATCATGAATGGATCACGTCCATCGAGCGGGTTCGGCGGCGCGGATCGCGCAGACTGGTTCGGCACCGCCCCAGGCGCCGCCATCTGGGAGGCGATGGAGCAGCTTCGCTCGACGTTCGACCGCCCCGGGGCGAAGCGGATGGCGCGTGGTGACGTGCGCGCGGCCGTGCTCGCCCTGCTCGCCGAGCAGCCGATGCACGGCTACCAGATCATGCAGGAGATCGAGGAGCGCAGCGGCGGCACCTGGAAGCCGAGCGCCGGCTCGGTCTACCCGACGTTGCAACTGCTGGCCGACGAAGGATTGATCGTCGCCGAGGAACTGCGCGGACGCAAGACGTATTCGCTCACCGATCTCGGCCGCAACGAGGCCGAGGCCGAGGCCGACCGTCCCGCTCCCTGGGGGTCACCCTCGCCCAGCGGCGAGGGACACCGTGCGCTCTCCAAGGCGGCGATCGAGCTCGCCTCCGCGGCGGCGCAGCTCGGCCGCAGCGGCACGCCAGAGCAGGTGCAACAGGCCGTGAAGGTGCTCGACGAGGCCCGACGAGGGCTCTACGCGATCCTCGCCCAGGACTGACCGCGTGCCGCCCCGATACTGCGGCCACGAGTACTGCGGCCGCGACGCCGCAGGGAGGACCGCTCGATGAAGGACGGTGCCAACCGCGCCCGATACCGTCGCATCCTGACGTTCGCCGCGCGACAGCTCGTGCAGCTCTGGTGGTTCGAGCTCGTGCTGCCGAAGCTGGGTCTCGCCCGTATCGCCGAGCGCACGCGCGAACGGCGGATGCGGCGTCTCGCGGGGCGGTTCCGAACCCTCGCCGTCGGACTCGGCGGGCTCATGATCAAGGTCGGACAATTCCTCTCCTCCCGCCTCGACGTGCTTCCGCCCGAGATCACCTCCGAGCTCGAGGCCTTGCAGGATGAGGTGCCCGCAGTGCCGTTCCCCGCGATCCGGCGTCTTGCCGAGGCTGAGCTCGGCGCTCCGCTCGAGCGGGTCTTCGCCCGGTTCGACGAGGTGCCCGTCGCCGCGGCGTCGCTCGGGCAGGCGCACCGCGCCCGCCTCTTCGATCCCGATGCGGCAGAGACCGGATTCGACGAGGTCGTCGTGAAGGTGCAGCGGCCCGGCATCGACCAGATCGTCGCCGTCGACCTCGCCGCCCTCCGCCGTATCGCGGGCTGGCTTCGTCGGGTGCGCGTCGTCTCCGACCGGGTGGACGCCGGGGCGCTCGTCGAGGAGTTCGCGCAGACCAGCCTCGAGGAGATCGACTACCTGCACGAGGCCGCGAATGCCGAGCGCTTCGCGGCGTCGTTCTCCGGCGACGACAGAGTCGCCGCGCCGGCCGTCGCGTGGGAGCGCACCACCCGCAGGGTGCTGACCCTCGAAGACGTCACGGCGATCAAGATCAACGACGTCGATGCACTGCGCGCCGCGGGAATTCCGCCCGCCGATGTCGCGCGGGTCTTCGCCGCTGTCATGTTCGACCAGGTCTTCACGCACGGCTTCGTGCACGCCGACCCGCACCCGGGCAACATCTTCGTCACGCCGCTGCCGAACGAGACGGGAGCGACAGGCACCGGAGGCCCCGCGAACGGCTCGGCCCCGGCCTGGCGGCTCACCTTCGTCGACTTCGGGATGATGGCCGAGGTGCCCGCCGAGCTCCGCACCGGCCTGCGCGCGCTCGTCATCGCCGTCGCGGCTCGCGACGGTCAGGGCATGATCGATGCAGCCGGTGAGATCGGGGTGCTGATGCCCTCGGCCGACACCGGCGAACTCGAACGCGCGCTCTCGCAACTCTTCGACCGCTTCGGCGGAATGGGCTTCGCCCAGCTGAAGCAGGTCGATCCGCGCGAGTTCCGCGACTTCGGCCGCGAGTTCGGCGACGTCATGCGTTCGCTCCCGTTCCAGTTGCCGGAGCGGCTGCTGCTGCTGATCCGGGCGATGGCGCTCACCTCGGGCATGTGCAGCGGACTCGACCCCGAGTTCAACGTGTGGGACGCGGTCGAACCCTATGCCGCCCGGCTGCTCGACGAGGAGCGCGGCAATCTCATGCAGGACCTCGGCGCCCAGGCGCTGTCGAGCGCGCGAGTGCTCTGGGGCTTGCCGCAGCGCGTCGATGCGCTCATCACGAAGGCCGATCAGGGGCGCCTGTCGTTCGACACCTCACGGCTCGAACGACGCCTCGATCGGGTGGAGGGCGTGGCACGCCGTGTCGTGTCGGCGGTGCTGTTCGCCGCCCTGCTCATCGGCGGCGCGCTGCTCGTCGCACCGAATCCCGCCCTCGGCACGACGCTGATGATCCTCTCCGCGCTCCCGCTCCTGCACGCGCTGTTCGCCGGGCTGGTGGGGCGGCGCGCACCACGCTAAGCGCACCGACGGGTCATCCGCTGACCGTCGGCGTGTCCACCGCGCCGCCGAACCGCCGGTTGCGAGCGGCGTAGAGCTCGATCGCCTGCCACAGGTCGACACGCGAGAAGTCGGGCCAGAGCGTGTCGAGGAACACCATCTCGGCATACGCCGACTGCCAGAGCATGAAGTTCGAGGTGCGCTGCTCACCTGAACTGCGCACGAACAGGTCGACGTCGGGAAGCTCGGGCACGTAGAGGCGCTTGGCGATGAGCTTCTCCGAGACGGCTGAGGGACGAAGCCGACCGGATGCCACATCGTCGGCGATCGACCTCACGGCGTCGGCGATCTCGTTGCGGCCGCCGTAGTTCACGCACATCGTGAGGGTGAGTGTGGTGTTGCGCGCTGTCAGCTTCTCGGCGAACTGCAACTCGTTGATGACGGAGGCCCAGAGTCGTGGACGTCGCCCCGCCCATCGGATGCGCACGCCCCATTCGTTGAGCTGATCGCGCCGGCGGTGCAGCACGTCACGGTTATAGCCCATGAGGAACCGCACCTCTTCGGGCGAGCGCTTCCAGTTCTCGGTCGAGAACGCGTATACCGACAGGTGCGTGACGCCGGCCTGGATCGCTCCGGCGACGACGTCGAGCAGTGCCGCCTCACCGGCCTTGTGCCCCTCGATGCGGGTGAGGCCCCTGCGGTTCGCCCATCGGCCGTTGCCGTCCATGACGATCGCGACGTGGTTCGGCACGGCGCCCTTCGGCAGTTCGGGCGGGTACAGCCCGGTCCAGTCGATCGGGCGGTAGGGAACGGCGTCGCGATGCGTGTAGGGCTTCGGGGTCACGGGGTCGCCGATTCTCTCGAGACGTGGGGCAGCGAGCGCAGGCCGCGCTCGAGGTGCCACTGGGTGTAGGCCGCGACGATGCCGCTCGCCTGGTTTCGGTCGCCTCGTGCGGAGTCTTCGGCGAACGCCCAGTCGCCCGCGAGCAGCGCGCCGAGCAGCGCCACCGTCGACGGAGCGATGCGCGGCGTGCCGGGTGGGGCGTCGTCGTCGCAGACCACGCCGCCGAGCTGCACGACCACCGCCGTATGCTCGCCGACCTTGCCGCATCTCGCGCAGTCCTGGAAGCTCGGCGCCCAGCCCGCGAGGGCGAGCGCACGCAGCAGGTACGAGTCGAGCGTGAGGCCCGCACCGTGCTCGGCGCGCGCAAGCGATCGGAGCGCCCCGACGAGCAGCAGGTACTGCTGTAGGGAGCCCTCGGCCTCGGTGAGCTTGTCGGCCGCCTCGACCATCGCGTTGGCGGCGGTGTACGACGAGTAGTCCTGCGTGATCTCGATGCCGTAGGCGCCGAGCGACTCAGCCTGCGTCACCACGTCGAGGCTGCGACCCTCGTACAACTGCAGGTCGGCGACCATGAACGGCTCGAGTCGCGAACCGAACTTCGAGCCGGTGCGGCGCACGCCCTTGGCGACCGCCCGAACCTTGCCGTGCCGTCTGGTG
>DASSBT010000007.1:0-12461 GCA_035698465.1 Agromyces sp.
CGGAGCATCCGCTCGCGAAGGAGCGCAGCAGCAGCAGGATGATGCCAGCTTGCGTGAGCGACTCGGCCTCGACGCCGAACGTCGCCGACTCGGCGGTCGGCGGGTCGCCGAGGACCGTGCGGGTGAGGCCGACGACGATCATCACGAAGACGCTGCCGATGAACAGGTACGTCGGCAGCGCGAACGTCCGCGACGACTCGCTCACCCCGCGGAGGTTCACCGCCGCGAGGATGATCACGAAGAGCACCGCGAGCTCGACGCGGAACGGGTTCAGTTCGGGGATCGCCGAGATGATGTTGTCGACCCCCGACGCGACCTACACGACGACCGTCATGACGTAGTCGACGAGCAGGGCGGATGCCACGGCGAGCCCGGCCTTCTCGCCGAGGTTGCGGTTCGCCACCTCGTAGTCGCCGCCCCCCGACGGGTACGCCCGGATGAGCTGCCGGTACGACGCCACGACCGTCACGAGGAGCACGATGACCGCGAGTGCGACCCACGGCGCGAAGCTCAGGAAGGCGAGCCCGCCGATCGTGAGGATCATGAGCAGCTCCTGCGGCGCGTACGCCACGGACGACAGCGGGTCGCTCGCGAAGATCGGCAATGCCAAGTGCTTCGGAAGCAGCTGCCCCTCGAGCTTCTCTGTGGGGAGCGGGTCCCCGATGATCCAGTGCTTCGGGGACTTCAATTCGTTGGGCGGTGTGTCCGCCTCACGTACCACGGCGGATGACACTACACCTCTTGCGCCCCAAGTCAACTGGGCCACGCTGGAATCGCGTCAGGCGGCGGTTGCGAGGTACTCGTTCCACTGGGGCAGCGGCCGCTCGAACCCGCGCACGACCCAGTTGCGGCCGTGCGGCATCCGTGGCGTGAAGCGAAGCTCCCAGCCCATCTCGGCAGGCGTGTGGTCGCCCTTCGTGTTGTTGCAGCGCAGGCAGCAGGCGACGAGGTTCTCCCAGGTGTCGCGACCGCCGCGCGACCGCGGCAGCACGTGATCGATCGTCGCCGCCGCTCTCCCGCAGTACGCGCATCGGTGCTCGTCGCGGCGCAGCACGCCGCGCCGGCTGACGGGAACCGAATGCAAGCGGGGTGTTCGCACGTACCTCGTGAGCACGATCACGCTCGGACGTTCCCACGACCCGCTCGCGGCACAGACGGGGTTGCCCTCATCGTGGAGGATGACGGTGGCCTTCTGGTTCATCACGAGCAGTAGGGCCCGCTTGAACGAGACGACGGCGAGCGGCTCATATCCTGCGTTGAGCACGAGGGTGCGCATGGAATGCCTTTCGATCGGGGCTGGATGGCTTCCAGCCGCGTGAACGGATCGACGCCCCGGGCGCGCATGCGCATGCCGGCGAGGAGGGTGCGGATGCCGCGCACGAATCGCCCGCGGAACGGAAAACGGGCACCGTCATGAAGACAGTGCCCGTCGGCGCGTTCGCGCGGGTCGTGCTCGGCTGACTGCTGCGCCGTTGGTCGAAATGCGCGCGCACACCCGCGGAATGGGTGCTGCGCGTCTCGGCCATCGGCTTCTCCTGCCCGGCTCTCGGTTCGTCAGGGTACAAGGGTAGAGCACGAATGGCGCACCGGATCCCTCCGGCGCGCCATTCGTGTCTCGCGTCACGCGATGTTCACGTCTCAGATGCTCACGTCTAGATGCGCACGATCCAGTAGTCGCTCGTCCAGATGGGCTGGATGCGCACGGATGCGCCCTCATAGGGTGCGTGCAGGATCATTCCGTTGCCGGCGTAGAAGCCGTTGTGACCCGACATCATGACGATGTCACCCGGCACCGCCTCGGACTCGGGGATCTGAGTGCCCATCGCACCCTGCCCAGCGGCAGAGTGCGGCAGGCTGATGCCGAACTGCGCATAGACGTACATGACGAGCCCGGAGCAGTCGAACCCGGCAGGAGTCGCGCCACCGTACACGTACGGCACGCCGATGTACTGCTGGGCGACCGAGAACACGCTGGCGGCGTCGGCGGAGCCGTACACCGGCGATGCGGCGAGGTCGGCCGCGGAGGGGCCGGAGTACGACGCGGCGTACGAGGCCATCTGCTGCTCGGCGGCGATGCGCGCGGCCTCCGCGGCAGCGGCGGCCTCGGCTGCAGCCTGGATCTCGGCTCCGGTGACGGCCGCATAGCCGTCTTTTGTGACGGGCGCGGCGATGACGTCATCGGCCACCTCGACCGACTGCGCTTCGGCCTTCGTCAGCTCGGTCTCGGCCGAGGTCGCGAACTGCAGCCCGGCCGTGCCTGGCGCGAACGCGTACGCGGGGATGGCGAGCGTGCCGACGATGCCGGCCGCGATCGTCATCACGAAGACATTCGCGAGCCCGCCGCGCCTCAGTCGGCGCGTCGAGGGAAGCGGGGCAGCTTCGACCTTCGCGGCGAGGTCTCGGGTTCGTGTTGCTGGGGCCTTCGGGGCGGTCGTCGCCTTCGAGACGGCCCCACGTGCGGTGCTCCTGATGGAACGGCGCCGGGGGAATCGAGCCAAAACGTGTACCTCCGCCGCCCCACGACATATGCTGCCGTCCCACCTGATGCGCACACGGCGCGTCACGGGTTCTGAATCGAGCGGTGGGTGCCGTTGGGGGCGATCTCGATCCTGTTCCACCGACTGGCTTCGTGCCGGCGGACTGGAACGACGATACGCCAGCACCGGCCAAATGTCACATTTGGATCACGGCGCGGCTCGAATCCGCGAGATCCTCGGTCGCGCACCGGGGAAGTCGGATTCCGATGGGGGTCAGATGCCGATGAAGATGTGGCCGGCGACCTCGCTCGGCAGTTCGAGACCGCCCTCGACGCCCTCGACCTCGACGAGCACGTAGGCACCCGAGTCGCTGAACGTCGCCAAGGCACCGGGCACGACCCCGGCCTGCTTGAGCTGTGCGAGGAGTTCTGGGTCGAACTGCACCGGCTCGCCGAGCCTGCGGATGACGCCCCGAACCGGCGCCGTGCTCTCTGACATCGCATCGAGCACTCGCACGACACCGTGCATGAACGCGTCGGCGGCCGGGAGCCCGAGCTCCTCGAGCCCGGGAATCGGGTTGCCGTACGGCGACTCACGCGGCTGGCCGAGGATCTCGATGAGGCGGCGCTCGACCTGCTCGCTCATGACGTGTTCCCAGCGGCACGCCTCGTCGTGCACGTACTCCCACTCGAGACCGATCACGTCGGCGAGCAGCCGCTCTGCGAGTCGATGCTTTCGCATCACGTGCACGGCCTTGCTGCGGCCAACGTCGGTGAGTTCGAGGTGACGGTCGTCGGAGACGACCACGAGTCCATCGCGCTCCATGCGAGCCACGGTCTGCGAGACCGTCGGCCCGGAGTGCCCGAGACGCTCGGAGATGCGTGCGCGCAACGGGACGATCTGCTCTTCTTCCAGGTCGAGGATCGTGCGGAGGTACATCTCCGTCGTGTCGATGAGATCCGTCACCAGAAGCCCTCCCTGTCGCAGCCCGACCACCAGCCTACCGGCCACGGCGGCGTCGCTAGACTCGTCCCCATGCCGCGCCTCGTCATCCCCAGCGACCTCCTGCCCGCCGATGGTCGATTCGGTTGCGGCCCCTCGAAGGTGCGCCGGGAACAGCTCGCTCACCTCGCGGCGGAGGGCCCGAAGCTCCTCGGCACCTCGCACCGCCAGGCGCCCGTGAAGCAGCTGGTGGGTCGCGTGCGCGCCGGGCTCGCCGACCTCTTCTCGCTGCCCGACGGCTACGAGGTGGTGCTCGGCAACGGCGGCTCCACGGCCTTCTGGGATGCCGCGGCATCCGGCCTCATCGAAGGCCGTGCGCAGCTCTGCTCGTTCGGCGAGTTCGGCCAGAAGTTCGCGGTCGAGGCTGGAGCGCCGTGGCTCGAGGCGCCCGACGTGCGCACGGCTGCACCCGGGTCGCGCTCGACGCCCGAGATCGTCACCGGCGTCGACGTGTACGCCTGGCCGCACAATGAGACCTCCACGGGCGTGATGGCTCCCGTCACGCGAGTCGACGGCGACGATGGCGCCCTCACCGTGATCGACGCGACGAGCGCAGCGGGCGGCGTCGAAGTCGACCCACGGGAGTTCGACGTCTACTACTTCGCGCCGCAGAAGAACTTCGCCTCCGACGGCGGCATCTGGTTCGCACTGTGCTCTCCTGCAGCGATCGAGCGCATCGAGCGCATCGCCGCAGGCGATCGGTACATCCCAGAGTTCCTCTCGCTGAAGAACGCGGTCGACAACTCGCGCCTGAACCAGACGCTCAACACGCCGGCGCTCGCCACCCTCCTGATGCTCGAGAGCCAGCTCGATTGGATGAACGCGTCGGGTGGCCTCGCATGGGCCGATGCCCGCACGCGCGAGTCCTCGTCGGTGCTCTACGACTGGGCCGAGCGCACGCCCGTCGCCACGCCGTTCGTCGCCGAGCCGGCAGACCGGTCGCAGGTGGTCGTCACGATCGACTTCGATGCATCGACGGATGCCGCGCGCATCGCATCCATCCTCCGCGAGAACGGCGTGGTCGACACCGAGCCCTACCGCAAGCTCGGGCGCAACCAGTTGCGAGTCGCGACCTTCACCGCGATCGAGCCCGACGACGTGCGCGCCCTCACGGCCTCGATCGACTTCATCCTCGAGCGGACGGACTGAGGCTCGTGCGGTTCTGGCTGAGCGAGTCGGAACGCCGCCCCGACCCGGTGCCGGCGCGAGCGGACGCCCGAAAGGCGGCGCTCGCCGGCACGGCGGTTTGGGCGGTGGCCCTGGTCGTCTCGCTGGTCTTCCGGGCGCAGCTGGTCGAGGCGGGGCTCGACTGGCTCATGTGGGCCGCCCTCGTCGGAACGGTCCTCGGCGTCATCGGCCTCGTCGTGGTGCAGCTGCGTCGGCGCGGCTCAACTCAGCGAGCCGACTCAGCCCGCTGAGGCGCCTACTCGTCGTCGTCTGAGTCGTCGTCGTCCTCGTCGTCGTCGTCCTCATCGTCGTCGTCCTCATCGTCTTCGTCATCGTCGTCGTCCGAGTCGTCGTCGTCCTCATCGTCCGAGTCGTCATCGTCGTCATCGTCCGAGTCGTCATCGTCCGAGTCGTCGTCGTCCGAGTCGTCGTCGTCCGATTCGTCGTCGTCGCGCTCATCGGACGAATCCGAGTCGTCGAGCGCATCGATGTCGATGCCGTCGAACTCGTCGTCGCCGGCGTCGTGGCCGAACGCCGCATCGAGTTCGGCGTCATCGTCGAAGTCGTCATCCCCTTCGTCGTCGTCGTCATCGTCGAGCTCGTCGTCGCCAACTGGAGCGTCGGACACGGCGGATGCGGCTCCACCCGACTCCTCGGCCGCGGCGGCCGCGGCCGCGGCGGCCGCGGCCTCCTGCGCCGCACGGTAATCGGCAAGCCGCTCCGACCACGGAATCCAGTCGGGCGCGAGCAGCGCGGAATCGCCCGGCATCAGCTCGGTCTCGAGCACGGTCGGGTCGCCGTCGTCGACGCGGGCGATCGTCACGCTCCAGTGCCAGCCGGGGTAGCCCGAGAGGTCCGAGGCGAACAGGAGGGTGAGCACGTGCTCGTCCTCCACGAGATGACCGACCACGGATCCGACCGTCTCGGCGGGCGTCACCTCGAGCAGGGCGCGCCGTGCGAGGTCGACCGATGCGACCAGCACGTCGTCGGCCACCACGACGCGAGCGGCGGCATCCGCCGACTCGACTTCAGCGGCATCCGTCGATCCCGTTTGCGCAGCGGCATCCGTCGATCCCGTTTGCGAAGCGGCATCCGTCGACTGCACCGGCTCGGCTGCCGGAGTGTCCGCCGTCTCGGAACGCTCAGGCATCGAGATCGTCTGCGACCTTGCGAAGCACCGCAGCAACCGTGCGCGCCTTCGACTTGTCGGGGTACCGGCCGCGCCGAAGGTCGGCGCCGATGCCGTCGAGCACCTTCACGACGTCTTCGACGATGATCGCCATGTCGTCGGCGGGCTTGCGATTGGCCTTGGCGAGACTCACCGGCGCTTCGAGCACGCGCACTGACAGCGCCTGCGCACCGCGCTTGCCCTCTGCGACGCCGAACTCGAGGCGGCTGCCGGCACGCACGGTCGCACCGGCGGGAAGCGCGGACGCGTGCAGGAAGACCTCCTGGCCGTCATCGGAGCTGATGAAGCCGAAGCCCTTCTCCTCGTCGTAGAACTTGACCTTGCCGGTGGGCATCGTGTGGACCTCGCTCGCGTCTGTGGGCGCGCGGAAATCGCGTCGCCGTCCACCATCCAGTCTACGGTCCGTGGTCGGTCCGAGACGGCCGGACGCCGACCCCGAGCTCCGCGAGCACCGCGGCGGCCACGGATTCGCCCGAACGTACGGCGCCCTCCATGTATCCGTTCCATTCGGGGGCGCATTCGGTGCCCGCCCAATGCAACGCCCCGACCGGTTCGGTGAGCGCCGGTCCGTACGCCGTCCAGACACCGGGCGGGAAGTGTGCGCCGTAGCATCCGCGAGTGAAGGGCTCCGCCATCCAGTCGCGCTCGACGTACTCGATCGGGTCGCGGGCCTCGGGCCCGAAGTATCGTTCGGCGCAGGCTGTGAACACCGCCTTGCGCTCGTCGGGGGTTCGGCCCGCCCACTCGCGAGCATGCCGGCCCTCGAGGAATCCGAGCAGCACCCCGCGTTGCTCGTCGGCGGGCGTGTTGTCGAAGGTCACCGTGATGGGACCCTGGTCCGATACGGCCTGGCCGTTCAGCCCGCGGTCGCGCCAGAACGGCCGTTCGTAGGCGAGGTGCATCTTGATGACGCTGCCGGCAGGCAGGCGCTGCGTGAGCTGGTCGCGCGCACCCGGCAGCGGAGGGTCGTAGTCGACTCGCCCGGCGAGCGTCGGAGGGAGCGTCACGATCGCCCGTGCCCCACGGTAGCGGGCGTCGAGCCGGGTCGTCATGATGACCGAGCCCGCATCATGCGTGATCGAGCGCACCGGCTCGCCGAGGCGAACGCGCGCACCGAGCGATGCGGCCATTCGTTCGCCGAGGAGCGCGGACCCACCCTCGATCCGATCCTGCTGCGCACCGCCGTCGACGGCACCGAGCGTGTCGAGGTCGATGCCCGACTTCGCATAGAAGAAGGTGTGCAGCGCTGAGAAGTCCGATGCCTCCGCGGCGAAGATGGCCCCCGCGAACAATCGGAAGAAGGCGCGACCGGTCGGCGTGCGGAGGTTGCGGTCGACCCACGTGTCGAAGGTCTGGCCGTCGAGCCGTGGTGCATCGGGGGTCGCCCATGGCGTGCCGAGCTCCACGGTGGCGGCCAGCCGGTCGAATCGGCCGAACCCCCGGATCAGGTCGGCCATCACGAGTGGGCCGAGCCGTGGCAGTTCGCCTTTGCCCGCGCTCGTGCGCCGGAGCCGCCCTCGAAGTTCGAGCACGACGTCGCCCGAGTCGTACGTCGGGAACGTCGTCAGGCCGACCTCGTCGACCAGTTCGTACATGCGGTCCTGACCCGGACCGATCCATTGGCCGCCGAACTCGATCGACCTGCCGAGAACCGTCCCGTTCTCTGTGCGGCCGCCGACGCGGTCACGGGCTTCGAGCACGATGACCGATGCGCCTGCCGCGGTCAGCACTCGCGCTGCGGCGAGGCCGGCGAGGCCCGCGCCGGCGATCAGGACGTCTGCGTTCTGCATTCGATCCGCCCCTGCGGTGAAGGAGACATTCGAAGGGTAATACCGCCCGACGCGGAGCGGCAGCCCCTGTGCGGCGTCGCGTGGCGATGCTTGCGCGGCCCCGCTGCCCTATTCTTGACAGGTGAGCGAATCCGGCCCCATCAGCGAACACCGCGCAGAGCGCGTCCTGGCTTACATGTTCGTCGGTGTCGTCGGACTCTCGATCCTCGCGTTCATCGCGGTCATGGTCGGCACGATGGCGGGAGTCGGTGCGAACGACGGGTTCAGTTCGGGCATCTGGCCGATCGTCATCATGCTCCCCTGGTTCGGGCTGCCGCTCGCCTTCCTCCTCCTCATCGCGTTGCTGATCGTGAACGGCATGCGCCGGGCCCGCAGCACACGGGCCGGATCGAGCTGATCGGGTCGATGCTCGAGCTCGCCGCACGACTCCGCGGGCTGCCGCGAGAAGACCTCACGGCAGCATTACGATCGCGCGAGTTCGACCCTTCCGGCGTTCACGACCTGTTCGACCTCGCCGAGGTGCTGCTGGCGCCCGATTCGATCGACCATGCGGTCAGTCGCCTCGACCGGCGCCATCTCGCGTTGCTCGCTGCGGCGTCTGCCGCGGCAGACGAACATGGCGACACCACGGTCGACGCGACGCGCGACCGACTCGTCGGACTCGGGGCATCCGCAGGGCTGTCGGATGCCACAGCCGAACTCCTCGGCGAACTCGCCGATCTGCTCCTCATCGTGCGCGCGGCCGACCGCGTGCATGTGCCCACCGCGCTCTCCGGGCGCTTGGCGGCGCACATGGGGCGCGAACTCCCGTCGGCCGAAGAGCTCGCCGCGACGATGCCGCCTGCGCTCACTGCCGTCGACGACGTCGACCGCGGCCTGCTCGAACGGCGCTCCGCCGAGGTCGCGTACGCCACGGTGGCCGCCACCGCAGAGCTCCTCGCCGAACTCGGCAACCAGCCGGCGCGCGAGCTCGCCAAGGGCGGCCTCGCGCTGCCCGATTCCAAGCGTCTCGCCGAGGTCAGCGGCATCGCGCTCGAGGCGTTGCCGCGGCTGTTCCACCGCGCGGACGAGGCCGGACTCGTCGTGCGCGACGGCGCGTTCTGGCTCGAGTCCGACCTCGGCGCCGAGTGGACGCAGCAGAGCGCCGCGGCACGCTGGCGTCGGCTCGCCCAGTGCTGGCGCGAACGCATTCCCGCGCCGCTGCGCGAACTCGTGGCCCGGCGCAGCGAGACCCTCACCGCGACCGACCTGCGCGATGACGTGCGCTGGTTCTATCCCGCGGGCGGCCGCTGGCTCGAAGAGGGGCTCGACCGGCTCGTCGACGATGCAGAGGCGCTCGGCCTCGCAGTGTCCGGTGAACCCGTAGAGGCAGGTCGACTCGTGCTCGCGGGCGACATCGATCGCGCCGCGCGCCTGCTCGCCACGCACTTCCCTGCGCAGGTCGACAAGGTCTACCTGCAGCACGACCTCACGATCGTCTCGCCGGGGCCGCTCGAGCCGTCGCTCGACGCGCGGCTCCGCGGGTTCGCCGACGTCGAAGGGCGCGACCTCGCGTCGACGTACCGCATGAGCGCGGCATCCGTGAACCGTGCGCTCGCGGCCGGTGAGTCGGCGGGATCGATCCTCGAATTCCTCAAGGGTCTCTCACTCACCGGCATCCCCCAGCCGCTCGCCTACCTCGTCGGCGAGGCCTCCGCGCGCTTCGGGTCGGTTCGCGTGGCCGCAGCCGATGAGGCGGATGCGCCGGCGAAAGCCGCCATCCGCTCCGACGATGAACAGCTCGTGCGCACCCTCGCGGTCGACCAGTCGCTCGCATCATTGGGGCTCAGGCAGACCGGTCCGCACCGGCTGCTCTCCCGCTTTCCACCCGAGGTCGTCTTCTGGGCCCTCTCCGACGCGAAGTATCCGGTCGCCGCTGAAGACGCGGATGGCAACATCGTGCGGCTGCGCCGCCATCGCCTCGCCTCGGCACCGGTGCCCACGCCGAAGGCCGATCCGATCGCGGCGCTCCTCGAGCGGGTGCTCGAGACCGGCGACGACGGCGCGACCGAGCAGGCGTGGCTCGCCCGCCAGCTCGAAGCCGCCGCGCGTGCCAAAGAGACCCTCACCGTCACCGTCGTCATGCCGGGCGGCCAGACGGCCGACTACCTGCTCGCGCCCGCGAGCGTCGCGAACGGCCGCCTGCGGGCACGCGACCGCAAGGCCGACATCGAGCGCACGCTCCCGCTCTCGGCGATCGCCGCGGTGAGCAGCGCACCGGTCGTCGAGTAGCGCCGCCGGAGCGTCTCGAGGCGCGTGCGACGCGGGCGGCGTGCACGCTGGTGTTTCCGTTCGCGCGCGGCGGTTCCACTGCAACGGGCACCCTGCGTGCAAACGGAAACGCGGGGCAGCGTGCACGCTGGTGTTTCCGTTCGTGCGCGGCGGTTCCACTGCAACGGGCACCCTGCGTGCAAACGGAAACGTAGGGCGGCGGCGCCGGCACATCTGGCATGCCGGGTGAGTGGTCTGGATGAAGGCGTAGACTCGAACGCTATGTCAGACGGCCCTCTCATCGTGCAGAGCGATCGCACCGTGCTCCTCGAAGTCGCACACCCGCTCGCGGAAGACGCCAGGCACGACCTCGCGGTGTTCGCCGAACTCGAGCGTGCACCCGAACACGTGCACACCTACCGCATCACGCGGCTGGGTCTCTGGAATGCACGCGCGGCAGGCCATGACGCCGAGGACATGCTGGGAACCCTCGAGCGATACGCGAAGTTCCCAGTGCCGCAGACCGTGGCCGTCGACATGCGCGAGACGGTCGGGCGCTACGGGAGGCTCGTCGTCGACCGCACCGATGACGGCGAGCTGCGCCTGCGCAGCGACGACATCGCCGTACTCACCGAGGTCGCGAACGCCAAGCGCATCGCGCCGCTGCTCGTCGAACGCCTGGACGACGAGAGCTTCCTGGTGGCCGCCTGGGCTCGAGGCGCCCTCAAGCAGGAACTCGTCAAGCTCGGCTGGCCCGCAGATGACCTGTCCGGGTACACGCCCGGCACGCCGCATCCGATCGATCTCGACCAGTCCGACTGGCACCTGCGCGACTACCAGCAGAAGGCCATCGACAACTTCTTCGAGGGCGGCTCGGGCGTGGTCGTGCTTCCGTGCGGCGCCGGAAAGACCCTGGTGGGCGCCGGGGCGATGGCCACCGCGAACACCACCACGCTCATCCTCGTCACGAACACCGTCTCTGCTCGCCAGTGGCGCGACGAGCTGCTGCGGCGTACGTCGCTCACGGCCGAGGAGATCGGCGAGTACTCGGGGCAGATGAAGGAGATCAAGCCCGTCACGATCGCGACGTACCAGATCCTGACCGCGAAGCGGAAGGGCGAGTACGCCCACCTCGCGCTCCTCGACGCACTCGACTGGGGCCTCGTCATCTACGACGAGGTGCACCTGCTGCCCGCGCCCGTGTTCAAGCTCACCGCGGAGCTGCAGGCACGACGTCGTCTCGGCCTCACCGCGACCCTCGTGCGCGAAGACGGCCGCGAGGGCGACGTGTTCAGTCTCATCGGGCCGAAGCGGTTCGACGCACCGTGGAAGGAGATCGAGGCGCAGGGGTTCATCTCCCCCGCTGCCTGCTACGAAGTGCGCATCGACCTGCCGCAGTCGGAGCGGCTCGCGTACGCGGCATCCGCCGATGACGAGCGGTACCGGCTCGCTGCCACCGCACCGGCGAAGCTCGACGTCGTGAAAGAGCTCGTGGCCAAGCACGCGGGCGAGCGCATCCTGGTGATCGGCCAGTACCTCGACCAGATCGATGAGCTCGCCGAGGCGCTCGGTGCACCGCAGCTGACGGGCGCGACGCCCGTCGACGAGCGCGAGCGGCTCTACCAGGAGTTCCGCGATGGCCGCACGCCGGTGCTCGTGGTCTCGAAGGTCGCGAACTTCTCGATCGACCTGCCAGAGGCGACGGTCGCGATCCAGGTGTCGGGCTCGTTCGGCTCACGCCAGGAGGAGGCGCAGCGACTCGGTCGCCTGCTGCGGCCGAAGGAGTCGGGGCTCTCGGCGAACTTCTACACGCTCGTGGCCCGCGACACCGTCGACCAGGACTTCGCGCAGAACCGGCAGCGGTTCCTCGCAGAGCAGGGCTACAGCTATACGATCCTCGACTCGCACTCACTCGAAGCGGCCTGAGCGGGAGCCGCGCCCGCCCTACGCGTCGGCGCGCAGGTAGCGCAGGAGCAGCAGGTCGCCCGCAGGGAGGGCGTGGCCGAGCCGCATCGGTCGCTCGAGTTCGGGCGCGCCGCGCACCATGCGGCCCGCATCGCCACCCACGATCGTCGGGCTGAGACTGAGGCACAGCTCATCGACGAGGTCGGCGTGCACGAGTGCCCCGAAGAGGTGCGGCCCTCCCTCGCAGAGCACCTGCGGCAGCCCGCGCTCGGCCAGCGCGGCGACCATGGCAGGCAGGTTGACGGCGTGTCGCCCGCAGATGATCACGTCGGCGACCTCGGCGAGCGCGGCACGTCGATCGGCGGGCGCGGACTCGTGCGTCACCAGGATCGGGCGCACCGTCGCCTTGGCGAAGAACGGGTGCTCGGGCGCGAGGTCGAGTCGCGACGACACCACGGCGACGCGGGGCTGGTCGGCGAGACCGTGCGAGCGCCGCCACGCGGCATCCGCTTCGCCGACGCTGACGCCGCCGTATCCCTCGATCCGCACGGTGCCCGCACCGACGAGCACGACGTCGGCGAGGGTGCGCAGCACCTGCATCGCCAGCCTGTCGGTCGCGTCGCCGAGGCCGCCGCTTCGCCCATCGACGGTGACGGCGCCGTCGAGGCTCATCACGAAGTT
>DASSBT010000008.1:0-2983 GCA_035698465.1 Agromyces sp.
CCTCGGCTGGATGCTGGCCCAGCCCCTCATCCTCCTCATCACCGAGGTCGGGGCGGCGATCGTCGTCATCGTGCTCCTCGTGCTCGCGCTGCTCATCATCACCAAGACGCCCCCGAACCGCATCCCGGCACGCTTCCGTGAACTGTACGCGTGGCTCTTCGGCGCACCCGAGCCGGTCGAGGGCGAGGCGACGGATGCCGCACCCAAGCTCTCGCGTCGTGAGCGCCGCAGAGCCGAGCAGGTCGAACTCGACGGCATCGACGCGCTCGACGACGAGGCGGCGCGCACCGGTCTCCTGCCGTGGTGGCGTCGCAACGAGTCCAATCGCGAAGAAGACCCCGCGTTCGAAGCTCCCGGCGTCGACGGCCTCACCCAGGTCTTCGGTCCGGAGTCGGTGGAGGGCAGTTTCGAGTCGCCGATCGAGGGAGTCGGCGGCGCAGCCGCCGGTGCCTACGACCCGGGCGTGCTCGGCGACCTCGAGCGGGCCGAGTCTGCGTTGCAGCGCTTCACGGGCGACGTGCCACGCGGTGGCACCGAGTTGCGCGGTGACGACGCAGGGGCAACCACCGTGCTTCCGGTGTTCGACCAGACGGGCGACGGCGCGCACGAGGCGACGGATGCCACGGCCGGCGCATTCGCGGGTGACGACGTCGCGGCATCCGAACCGGTGCGGCCCTACCACCTGCCGGCCGCGTCGACGCTCGCGGCCGGAGCCCCCGCGAAGGCACGCTCCGCCGCGAACGACGATGTCGTGCGCCAGATCACCGCGGTGCTCGACCAGTTCCAGGTCGACGCGAAGGTCACGGGGTTCTCTCGCGGCCCCACCGTCACGCAGTACGAGATCGAGCTCGGCCCCGGCGTGAAGGTCGAGCGCGTCACCGCGCTCTCGAAGAACCTGGCCTACTCGGTCGCCTCGAACGAGGTGCGCATCCTCTCGCCGATCCCCGGCAAGAGCGCGATCGGCGTCGAGATCCCGAACGCCGATCGCGAGACCGTGACGCTCGGCGACGTGCTGCGCTCCGGGGCCTCCGTGAACGCGAGGCATCCGATGACGATCGGCGTCGGCAAAGACGTCGGCGGCGGCTACGTCGTCGCCAACCTCGCGAAGATGCCGCACCTGCTCGTCGCCGGTTCGACGGGCTCTGGCAAGTCGAGCTTCGTGAACTCGATGATCACGTCGCTGCTGATGCGCGCGAAGCCCGCCGACGTGCGCATGGTGCTCATCGATCCCAAGCGCGTGGAGCTCGCACCGTACGCCGGCGTGCCGCACCTGATCACCCCCATCATCACGAACCCGAAGAAGGCCGCAGAGGCGCTGCAGTGGGTCGTGAAGGAGATGGACATGCGCTACGACGACCTCGCGTCGTTCGGGTTCCGTCACATCGACGACTTCAACAAGGCCGTGGTGAACGATGAGATCGTGCTGCCCGCGGGCAGCGAGCGCACGCTCAAGCCGTACCCCTACCTGCTGGTCGTCGTCGACGAGCTCGCCGACCTCATGATGGTCGCCCCGCGCGATGTCGAAGACTCGATCGTGCGCATCACGCAGCTCGCCCGCGCCTCGGGCATCCACCTCGTGCTCGCGACGCAGCGACCATCCGTCGACGTCGTCACTGGTCTGATCAAGGCGAACGTGCCGTCGCGCCTCGCGTTCGCGGTCACGAGCGTCACCGACTCGCGCGTCATCCTCGACCAGCCCGGCGCCGACAAGCTCATCGGCCAGGGCGATGCGCTCTTCCTCCCCATGGGCGCTTCCAAGCCCATCCGGGTCCAGGGCGCCTGGGTCACCGAGGCCGAGATCGAGAAGGTCGTCAAGCACGTCACGCGGCAGGCCCGGCCCGAGTACCGGCCCGATGTCGCGGCCGTCGTCGAGCGAAAAGAGATCGATTCCGACATCGGCGACGACCTCGAGCTGCTGCTCGCGGCCGCCGAGCTCGTGGTCTCCACCCAGTTCGGCTCCACGTCGATGCTGCAGCGTAAGCTGCGTGTCGGGTTCGCGAAGGCCGGGCGCCTGATGGACCTGCTCGAATCGCGCGAGATCGTCGGGCCGTCAGAGGGCTCGAAGGCGCGAGACGTGCTGGTGACGGCCGAGCAGTTGCCGGGCGTGCTGGCTCGGCTGCGCGGTGAGGAGCCTGCGGCGCCTGCGCCCACATCATCGGCACCGCCGATGGCCACGCCCGCGGCGGCGTCCACCGAGGCATACGGCGCTCCCGACGACCGCTACGACGACGACGCCGTGGGGCGGGCCTCTGCGGGGCTGCGCGAGGTCGATGGTGACGCCGACGAAGACGCATGGGGGCTCACGGGCCGCGAGTGACCGACGGCGGGACATCCGTCGACCGCTATCCTTGGCCCTATGACCTCCTCCGCCGGAAGCTCCGCGCGATCGGCGAACTGGAACCTGCCGAACGCGATCACGATGGTGCGCATCGTGCTCGCACCGATCTTCTTCTGGATGCTCCTCGCCGACGCCGGCGCCGACGGGTGGCTCCGCTGGGCGGCGGCAGCGCTCTTCATCGTCGCCATCGCCACCGACGGCATCGACGGGCACATCGCCCGCTCCCGCGGCCTCGTCACCGACCTCGGCAAGATCCTCGATCCCATCGCCGATAAGCTCCTCACGAGCGGGGCTCTCGTGTGCCTCTCCATCCTCGGTGAGCTGCCGTGGTGGGTGACCGCGATCATCGTCGTGCGAGAGGTCGGCATCACCGTCTGGCGACTCGTCGAACTGCGCCGCGGCAACGTGGTGCCCGCGTCATCCGGCGGCAAGCTCAAGACCGTCGTGCAGTCGGTCGCCATCTCGTTCGCACTCGCGCCGCTCTGGACCGTCTTCGGCGACTGGATGCACTGGGTGAACGGCGTGCTCATGACCGCCGCCGTGGTGCTCACGGTCTGGTCTGGTCTGCTCTACGTGCGCGATGCGGTGCGGCTCGCACGCGTCGCACGCGACGGTCGTTGAGATGGGCGAGCGGATGCCGCAGCG
>DASSBT010000009.1:0-12063 GCA_035698465.1 Agromyces sp.
GCTCGAGGCCCAGTCGACGGATGCCGCGGTCCGCTCGTTCACCGTCACCTTCCTGATCCGCCGCTTCGACCCCGACGTCGACACCGAGCCGCGCTGGCAGGACTTCGACGTCGAGATGTACCCGACCGATCGCGTGCTCGATGCCCTGCACAAGATCAAGTGGGAGCAAGACGGCTCGCTCACGTTCCGCCGTTCGTGCGCGCACGGCATCTGCGGGTCCGACGCCATGCGCATCAACGGCCGCAACCGGCTCGCCTGCAAGACCCTCATCAAGGACCTCGACATCTCGAAGCCCATCTACATCGAGGCGATCAAGGGCCTTCCCCTCGAAAAGGACCTCATCGTCGACATGGAGCCGTTCTTCGCGAGCTACCGCGAGGTGCAGCCGTTCCTCATCGCGAACTCCACCCCCGAGGCGGGCAAGGAGCGCGTGCAGTCGATCGCCAAGCGCGAGATCTTCGACGACACCACGAAGTGCATCCTGTGCGCGGCGTGCACCTCCTCGTGCCCCGTGTTCTGGACCGACGGACAGTACTTCGGCCCCGCCGCCATCGTCAACGCGCACCGGTTCATCTTCGACTCGCGTGACGATGCGGCATCCGTTCGGCTCGACATCCTGAACGACAAGGAAGGCGTGTGGCGCTGCCGCACCACCTTCAACTGCACCGAAGCGTGCCCTCGCGGCATCGAGGTGACCAAGGCGATCGCCGAGGTCAAGCAGGCGATCATGCGCGGCAAGCCCTGACGGCGAGCGGATGCTACGGCATCGGGTGACACGGATGCCGCGGGTGCTCTCGCTACGCTGAGTGCGTGAGCGAGCGCACGTCCCGTTCGGACGCCGGGTCCGACCCGGTGAGCGGGGTGCCCGCCGACGGCGGCGACGCCAGAGTCCGCGAGCGATTCGACGCGTTCAGCCAACCGATTCGCGACAAGCTCGAGCATCCGATCTCCCGGGTCTCGACGATCACGCGGCAGACGATGGCGCTGTTTCCGATCCGGGTGTGGCGTCACTTCCTGGCCCGCAACGGCTTCCTCCTGTCGTCGGGCATGAGCTACCAGGCGCTCTTCGCGATCTTCGCCGCCGTCTACGTGGTGTTCGCCATCGCCGGGATCTGGCTCACCGGGGACCCCGAGACGCTCGACGCGTTCGTGAAGCTGCTCAACACCTACGCGCCTGGCCTCATCGGCGAGAACGGCATCATCTCGACCGAGGACCTCACCGAGATCGCCACGTCGAGCACGAGCCTGTTCGGGCTCACGGGCGCGGTCGCCCTCGTCGGCCTCATCTGGACGGCGATCGGGTGGGTGACGTATTCGCGGCTGGCCGTGCGCAGCATCTTCGGGCTGCCGAAGGACATGCGCGCGTACGTGCTGCTGAAGGCGCGCGACTTCCTCGCCGCCCTCGTGTTCGGCACCGCGCTCCTGGCCGCGGCGGTACTGTCTGCGGTGACGACCTCGTTCTTCGGTTGGCTGACCGACTTCATGGGCTTCGACGCATCGTCGGGGTGGTCGACGGCGCTCCTGCAGGCGGGCGGCTTCGCCGTGGTCTTCGCCATCGACACCCTCGCCCTTGCAGTGCTCTTCCGGTTCCTCTCCGGCGCGGCCATGCCGTGGCGACGCATGTGGGTCGGGTCGCTGCTCGGCTCGGCGGCCCTCACCGTGCTGCAGCTGGCGAGCGGATACCTCGTCTCCCGGGTGAGCACCAACCCGCTGCTCGCCACCTTCACGGTCTTCATCGGACTCCTGCTGTGGTTCCGACTCGTGAGCATCGTGATCCTGGTCGCCGCGGGCTGGGTGGCGGTCGAGGCATCCGACCACAACGAGACGCTGCGGCGCGTGACGGCCGAGGAACTGCTCGCCGAGCAGCGAGAGCGGGAGCGCAGTGCGCTCGTGACGGCGGCGCGGGTCCGGGTCAGACAGGCGCGGGCCGAGCTCGATGCCGCGAGCTGGTGGGAGCGCATTCCCGCCCGGCGGAGGGTCGTGAAGGCCGAGGAGGAACTCGAGCGCGCCGAGGCCGACGCGAGCGCCTCGACCCCGTCGGGCAGGGCCGGTGACGTCGGAGGGCTCCCGTAGGATCGAAGGCATGCCCCCCGCGAAGCCCCTCCGTGTCGCCAGCGTCAACGTCAACGGAGTGCGGGCCGCGTTCCGCAGGGGCATGGGCGAGTGGCTCGCCGGGCGCGACGTCGACATCCTCGCGCTGCAAGAGGTGCGCGCGTCGACCGAAGACCTGCAGGGCCTGCTCGGCGAGGAGTGGGACATCCTGCACGACCCGGCAACGGCGAAGGGCCGGGCCGGTGTGGCGATCGCCAGCCGCAATCGTGCGAGCATCCACCGAGTCGAGCTCGGCGCGCCCGACTTCGACAGTGCGGGCCGCTGGCTCGAGGCCGACTACGAGGTGGGAGACCGGGTGATCACCGTGGTGAGCGCCTACGTGCACTCGGGCGTGGCAGACGACGCCCCGAAGATGGCCGAGAAGTACACGTTCCTCGATGCGATGGAGGCGCGACTGCCCGAGCTCGCCGCGCACTCCGAGCTGGCCCTCGTCGTCGGCGACCTGAACGTGGGCCACCGCACCCTCGACATTCGCAACTGGAAGGGCAACGTCAAGCACGCCGGGTTCCTGCCTCAGGAGCGCGCATACTTCGATCGTTTCGTCGGCGCCGAAGACGATGAGCGGTACAACCGCGGCGGTGGCCTCGGCTGGATCGACGTCGGCCGTCGGTTCGCCGGCGAGGTCGATGGGCCGTACGCGTGGTGGTCGTGGCGCGGCAAGGCCTTCGACAACGACACCGGGTGGCGCATCGACTACCAGCTCGCGACCGCGCCGCTGGCAGATGCGGCGGTCGCGTACACGGTCGACCGCGCCGAGACGTACGACACGCGATGGTCCGACCACGCCCCGGTCGTCGTCGACTACGCGATCTGAACTTGCATCCCTGAACCGCACCTGCACCGCACCGCGACGTGCTTCGAATCTCTAGGACCAGCTCATGAACACCACTCGTCCCGTCGTCTTCTCCGGCATGCAGCCGTCGAGCGACTCGCTGCACCTCGGCAACTACCTCGGCGCGCTCGTGAACTGGGTCGCCCTGCAAGACGAGGCCGACGCGGTCTACTGCGTCGTCGACCTGCACGCGATCACCGTCGCGCAAGACCCGAAGTCGCTGCGAGAGAGCACCCGGCGCACGGCAGCCCAGTACCTCGCTGCCGGCGTCGACCTCGATCGCGCGACGCTCTTCGTGCAGTCGCACGTGCCCGCGCATGCCGAACTGGCCTGGGTGCTCGGCACCATCACGGGCTTCGGCGAAGCAAGCCGCATGACCCAGTTCAAAGACAAGTCGGCTCGTCAGGGCACCGATGCGACGACCGTCGGCCTGTTCACCTATCCGGTGCTGATGGCCGCCGACATCCTGCTCTACGGCACCGAGTTGGTACCGGTCGGCGACGACCAGCGGCAGCACCTCGAGCTCACCCGCGACGTGGCCGGCCGGTTCAACTCGCGCTTCGGCGAGACCTTCGTCGTTCCAGAGGCGCTGATTCCGAAGGAGTCGGCACGCATCTACGACCTTCAAGATCCGACGGCGAAGATGTCGAAGTCCGCGGCATCCGAAGCCGGGCTCGTGAAGCTGCTCGACGACCCCGCGATCACCGCCAAGAAGTTCCGCAGCGCGGTCACCGACACCGGGCGCGAGGTGCGCTACGACCCGACCGAGAAGCCGGGCATCTCGAACCTGATCGACATCGTCGCGGCCATCACCGGTCGCACGATCGCGCAGGTCGAGCAGGAGTACGAGGGCCGCGGCTACGGCGATTTCAAGAAGGATGTCGCCGACGCCGTCGTCGATCGCGTCGCTCCCATTCGGGCGCGCACGCTCGAACTGCTCGAAGATCCGGCCGAGCTCGACCGGCTCCTCGCGATCGGCGCAGAGCAGGCGAGCGAGCGAGCCGAACGAATGCTTCGCACGGTCTACGACCGTGTCGGTTTCGTTCGCCGGGGCTGACGTGCAACCCGTCGCACTCCGCACGGCACGGCTGGTGCTCGACAGGCCTGTGCTCGCCGACGCCGAACTGGTCACGCGCTACTGCCAGGACCCGATCTTCGAGCGATACCTGACCACGCCCTGGCCGTACACTCCCGCCGACGCCGAATCGTTCCTGGGCGGGCATGTGCCCGACTCGTGGGAGAGCGGCAGCGAGCTGACCTGGGCCATCCGGCGCGAAGAGGGCGGCCCGCTCCTCGGCGTGATCAGCGTGCGCGAGGCCCAGCACGAGCTCGGCTTCTGGATGGGCGGCGCGCACCGCGGCCTCGGCCTCATGAGCGAAGCGACGATCGCGGCGGTGGAGTGGACGCTCGGCGGCGGGATTCCTGGCGCAGGCACGGTCTTCTGGCGCGCGGTCGAGGGCAACACGGAGTCGGCGAAGGTCGCCCGAGCCGCCGGCTTCCGGCGCATCGAGCCTGATGCGCCGACCGTGCCCACCCGCGACGGCGGCACCCTTCCGGCCTGGTACGGCGTGCGCGAAGCGACCGTCGACCCACGCGCGTACGGCAGTTGGCAGGGCATTCTCGGCACGGCATGAGCGGCAGGGCATGAAAACGGGCCGGACGCACCCCCATGCGTCCGGCCCGTGCCCCTGTACAGGCTCAGTTCACGTCGTCGTCGACCCAGTCGAGGGTCTTCGTGACGGCCTTCTTCCAGTTGCGGTCGAGGCGGGCGCGCTCGCCCTCGTCCATCGACGGAGTCCAGCGCTTGTCCTCCTGCCAGTTCGCAGCGAGCTCGTCGAGGTTCGACCAGAACCCGACCGCCAGTCCCGCGGCGTACGCGGCGCCGAGCGCCGTGGTCTCTGCGACCACCGGACGCACCACCGGAACCCCGAGGATGTCGGCCTGGAACTGCAGCAGCGTGTCGTTGGCGGTGGCCCCGCCATCGACGCGCAGCTCGGTCAGGTCGAGCCCGGCGTCGGCGTTCACGGCCTCGACGACATCGCGAGTCTGGAAGGCGATCGCCTCGAGTGCCGCACGCGCGATGTGCCCCTTGTTCACGTAGCGGGTGAGGCCCACGAGGGCACCACGGGCGTCGGGACGCCAGTACGGCGCGAACAGGCCCGAGAACGCGGGCACGAAGTACGCGCCGCCGTTGTCGTCGACCGACTTCGCGAGCTCCTCGATCTCGGGTGCGCTCGAGATGAGCCCGAGGTTGTCGCGCAACCACTGCACGAGCGACCCGGTCACTGCGATCGAGCCCTCGAGCGCATAGTGCACCGGCTCGTCGCCGAGCTTGTAGCCCACCGTGGTGAGCAGCCCGTTCTTCGAGTGCACGATCTCCTCACCGGTGTTGAAGATCAGGAAGTTGCCGGTGCCGTAGGTGTTCTTCGCCTCGCCGGCCTGGAACGCCGCCTGGCCGAACGTCGCGGCCTGCTGGTCGCCGAGGATGCCGGCGATCGGCGTCTCGCGCAGCAGCGAGTGCTCGTTCGCGACGCCGTAGACCTCCGACGACGACCGGATCTCGGGGAGCATCGAGCGCGGCACGTCGAACGCCGCGAGGATCTCGTCGTCCCAGGCAAGGGTCTCGAGGTCCATGAACATCGTGCGGCTCGCGTTCGTGACATCCGTCGCGTGCACCCCGCCGTCGACACCGCCGGTCAGGTTCCAGAGCACCCACGTGTCGGTGGTGCCGAACAACAGGTCGCCGGCCTCGGCCTTCTCGCGCGCACCGGGCACGTTCTCGAGGATCCAGACGATCTTGGTTCCCGAGAAGTAGGTCGCGAGCGGCAGCCCGACCTTGGCCTTGAACCGCTCCACTCCCCCGTCAGCCGCGAGGCGGTCGACGATCGGCTGGGTGCGGGTGTCCTGCCACACGATCGCGTTGTACACCGGCTCGCCGGTGGTGCGATCCCAGACCACGGCGGTCTCGCGCTGGTTCGTGATGCCCACCGCGGCGATGTTGTGCCGGGTCAGGTTCGCCTTGCCGAGGGCCTGTCCGATCACCTCGCCCGTGTTGCGCCAGATCTCCATCGGGTCGTGCTCGACCCACCCGGCCTTCGGGAAGATCTGCTCGTGCTCGAGCTGTCCGGTCGAGATGATCGAACCGGCCTTGTCGAAGATGATCGCGCGCGACGAGGTGGTGCCCTGGTCGATCGCGAGGATGTAGTCAGCCATCTGAGAACTCCGTTGCTTTCAGTGAATGGTCATGGATGAGAGCCGAGCGGATGCCGCGGCTCAGCCGATCAGCGGCAGAAGCGGAATCGCAGCGAAACCGGCGAGCACGCCGCCGATCACGGGACCGACGACCGGCACCCACGAGTACGACCAGTCGCTGCCGCCCTTGCCCTTGATGGGAAGCACGGCGTGCGCGATGCGGGGGCCGAGGTCACGTGCCGGGTTGATCGCGTAGCCGGTCGGGCCACCGAGGGACGTGCCGATGACGATGACGAGGAGCGCCACGGGCAGCGCACCCAGTGCGGCGAGACCGCCGTCGCCCTGTCGCCCGCCGCCGAAGCCGATCACGACGAACACGAGCACGAACGTGCCGATGATCTCGGTGACGAGGTTCCAGCCGTACGAGCGGATCGCGGGCCCGGTCGAGAACACGGCGAGCTTCGTCGCGGGCTCGGGCTCCTGGTCGAAGTGCTGCTTGTAGGCCAGCCACGCGAAGACCGCGCCGATGAATGCACCGAGCATCTGCGCACCGATGTAGGTGAGCACCGAGACGATGCCGACAGGGACGCCCATGCCGAACTCGGTCGCGCCGTTCGCGACGAGGCCGAGGGTGACGGCGGGGTTCAGGTGTGCGCCGGACGCATACGACACCGTGACGCCGGCGAAGACCGCAAGGCCCCAGCCGAAGTTCACCATGAGGAACCCGCCGTTGAAACCCTTGGTCTTGGTGAGTGCGACGTTGGCGACAACGCCGCAGCCGAGGAGCACGAGCATGGCCGTGCCGACGAGTTCCGCGAGGAACACGATTCCGAGATTGTCCACGTTGACCTTCCTTTGAGAGTGGATGGGGTGATCGCCCCGATGTACCGTAACCAGTGGCAGCACCGGAATGGCGCGGGTTCACGTGCACATCCGTGCAGTTTCGGCGGCGGGCCGAGCAGCGACGAAGGAGCGTCTCGACTCCGCGGGTTGAGGAGCGTCTCGGCCAGTGGGTTGAGGAGCGACGAAGGAGCGTCTCGAAACCCGCTGCCGCGGGTCACGGGTTTCGAGACGCGTCCTCCTCCGTCGGGCGCTCCTCAACCCGCGGGGCGCGCTCCTCAGCCCGCGGGCGCCGACGCCAGCTGCTCGAGTTCGACGCCATGGCGGGCGGCGAGCGCGTCGCGGGTCGCCGCGACCTCTGCGGCACGACGCGCAGCATCCCAGCCGAGTTCGTCACCGACGATGCCGGCGAGCTCGTCGAGCAGCGGGCCGGTCACCGCACCCATGAACGCCATGCTCGTGCGGCGCAACACGAGGTCGATGAGGTGCACGACCTGCTCGTTGCGTGTCAGCCAGGCGATCTCGCCACTGCTGTAGCCGGCATGGTGGTCGAGTGCGGCATCCATCTCGGCGTAGACCTCCTCGAGGAACGCCTCTGCCCGCGTGCCGTAGCGCTCGAGCAGCTCCTCGGCGCGAGCGCGACCCACCTCATCGCCGTGCGAGACCAGCCAGACCTGGCGGGCGTCGTCGGTCGCCGGATACCCCGCACCGCCGCCGATCGCGAGGCCCTTCGTCGAGCGCACCCGCTCGCGGCCGAGCAGGTCGAGCACCTCGTCCGAGAGGTGCTGGGCGAGCGCACGGAACGTGGTCCACTTGCCGCCGACGAGGCTCAGCAGCGTCGTGCCGGGGCGCTCCGCGACATCCGCCCGCTCGATCCGGTAATCGCGTGACACGAACCCGGGCTGGGTGTCGTCGTGCCGAGGTAGCGGACGCACGCCAGAGAATCGGTAGACGATCTGCGAACGTTCGACGTGCACGGTTGGGAAAACGTGCGCGATGAGGTCGAAGAAGTAGTCGACCTCCTCCTCGGTGCAGATCGCGGGCTCGCGCATGTCGTGCTCGAGGTCGGTCGTGCCGACCATCACCCGACCCTTCAGCGGGTAGATGAGCACGATGCGTCCGTCTTCGTGCTCGAAGAAGATCTCGCGGCCGGATGTCGCGGCGAGCAGCTCGTCATTGTCGAGCACGATGTGCGACCCCTTGGTTCCGCCCATGTAGGCGGTCGGGCGCCCGAGCTCGGCGTTCGTGAGGTCGGTCCACGGACCGGAGGTGTTCACCACGACGTCGGCCGCGAGGTCGAACTCCGCGCCGGTGATCGCATCGCGCACGCGCACACCGTCGGCGCCGAGCTCGACGGCCTCGAGGTAGTTCACCGCGCGGGCGTGCGGGCCCGTGGCCAGGCCGTCGAACAGCACGTCGAGCGCCAGCCGCTCGGGGTCGTGCATGCTCGCGTCGTAGTACGTCGCGGTGTATTTCACGTCGGGATTCAGGGCGGGCAGCTCGGCGAGCGAACGCCGGCGGCCGTGGAATCGATGACGCGGCACGCTGCCGCCGTCGCGCGAGAACGAGTCGTAGATGGTGAGCCCCGCCTTGATGAGCGCCGCGCCGCGCTCGGTGGGCTTGCCCTGCCGATGGGTGAGGAACCGGAGCGGCGCCGAGAGGATGCCCGAGAACGTGGAGAAGATCGGCACGGTGGTCTCGAGGGGCTTCACGTAGTGCGGCGCGAGGCGGATGAGGCCGTTGCGCTCCTCGACCGATTCCCGCACCAGCCGGAACTCGCCGTTCTCGAGGTACCGGATGCCGCCGTGGATCATGTGCGACGACGCCGACGACGCGCCCGACACGAAGTCGTCGCGCTCGACGAGCACGACCTCGACCCCCTGCAGGGCGAGATCGCGGAACGTCGCGAGCCCATTGATGCCACCGCCGATGATCACGACGTCGGCGGTGGGTCGCGCGCGCAGCGCGGTGACATCCGCTCGAGTGGCAGGCGATCCGGCGCCCTGTCGCGGCGCCTTCGAGGAGGAGATCTGCGATGACATGGCACCATTGTCAGCCCGATCGCACACTGTTGCAGCAGTTCTGAACATATGTGCAAGGCTTGGAGGCATGATCGAGAACGACGTCCACCCCGCCGTCGACGAAGCCACGACCGTGTCGGCCAAGATGCGCGACGCCCTGCGCGCCGCGCACCTCTATTACATGCAGGACCTGACGATGGATGCGATCGCGTACGAATTGCACACGTCACGCTCGTCGGTTTCCCGCCTGCTCAGTCACGCTCGTGCCTCGGGGCTCGTGGAGATCTCGATCCACTCGCCGCTCGACCTTCCGAGTCGTCTCGAGCAGGAGATCCTGGAGCGGCACGAGGTGCGCGCACAGGTCGTGCCCGTGCCCGACCACGCGAGCGACGTCGATCGCCTCGACCGGGTCGCCCTCTCGGCTGCACGGATTCTCGGCCAGTACGTCGACTCGAACCAGACCATCGGCGTCGCGTGGGGATCCACCATGAGCGCGATGAGCCGCCACCTCGTGCCGAAGGCCATCCACAACACCGAGATCGTGCAGCTCAACGGCGCGGGCAACCTCCGTACCACCGGCATCCTGTACGCCAGCGAACTGCTGCGCCGCTTCGGCGACGCATTCGGCGCGCGCGTGCAGCAGTTCCCGGTGCCGGCGTTCTTCGACGACCCTGCGACCAAGCGCGCGTTCTGGAATGAGCGCAGCACCAAGCGTCTCCTCGACCTGCAGGCCCGGCTCGATGTCGCGCTGTTCGGCGTCGGCTCTCCGTTCGCCGAGGTGCCGAGCCACGTGTACCAGGGCGGCTACCTCGAGCGAGCCGATTACGACGGTCTCAGCCGCGACGGCGCGGTCGGCGACGTCGCCACGGTGTTCTACCGCGCCGACGGCTCGACCGACGGCATCGCGCTGAACGAACGTGCGACCGGCCCCGACTTCGCGGTGCTGCGTCGCGCGCCGCGACGCATCTGCGTCGTCTCGGGCCGGGCGAAGCTCGCGAGCCTCCGTGGTGCCCTCGCCGCCGGTCTCATCACCGACCTCATCGTCGACGAGGGCACCGCCCGCGCGCTCGTCGAGCTTGCCCCGGGGCAGGCCGAGCGGCGATGAAATCGTGACCGAACGCGCCCGCGCCGACCGGTAGCGTGATGCTCGCGGTCACCGGAGCGATCGCACGAGACGAGGATCGATGCACCCGACCGACGCACCCGAGCACGACGCGCCGGAGCACCACGAGCACCCTGCATCAGGCGCCGCCGCAACCGAGCGTCCCCGAGACGGATCGACGTCGACGTCGCCGACCGCACCGCGCCGCCGGAACGGCCTCGTCGCGGTCGCCGCGATCGCGGGCCTGTTCGCCGTCGGAGTGGCAGGCCAGCACGTCGTCGCCGAGTCGGCGCACGCACAGGTCTGGCCGGCCTGGGCCGCGGCGGATGCACGCTTCGACGAGGCGGCCACCGACTACGACGGCACGGCCGACCGCGGTGCGTCCGCCGTGGCGAGGGCCGAGTACCTCCTCGACATCGCGACCGGCGATCTGGTGCGACCCGAGGATCGGGCCACCCTCGAAGAGCGCATCGGGCAGGCCGAGGAGGCCCTGGCCGAGACACCCGCGGCACCTGAGGGCATTGTCGAACTCGGCGACCCGACATCGCCGGCGCCGGCCTGGGAGCGGTACACCGACCTGTGGCGCCTCGTCGAGCTCATCCCGTCGCGCACCGAGGCCGCCGAACGATTCGATGCGGCTTCAGATCGGGTCGCCACCGGCACCAAGGCGATCTCCGAGGCATCGCAGGCGCTGCTCGCCGGCACCGAGGAACTCGCCGTCGCCGCGCTCGAAGCAAGCCCCTCGGCGACGTATCGCTACCGGCAGGCGGCCGAGCATGCCCTCGACGGCATACGGCACTCCCCCGACATCTCCTCGGGCGACGCTGATCGCTTCACCGCGCTGGCCTCGGCGATCGCCGACGTCCGCGCGTCGCACGCTGCCGAGGAGGAGCACCGGGCCGCACAGCCGCTTCGCGCCGAGATCGAGGGCTTCGCGCGATCGATCGCCCTGGGCGTCGAGCTCGAGTTCGCGTGGGCGTACGAGGTGGCCGGACTGCCCAGCGATGGCTGGTACGCGGGTACCGCCGAGTTCAAGGATGACGGCGACGGCTGGGGTCTCATCACGCTCAGCGAGAGCATCGAGTGGGAGTGGTCTGCCGACGAGAACACGAAGGCGGTCGTCGTACACGAGGTCGGTCACACCCAGGTGCTTCGCGAGACGTGCCACGAGATCTTCGCGGCGGCGCCGTTCAGCGGCGACCACGAGATGTGGGCCACCGCATGGGCGATCGGCCTGGGATACGACCTTCCCGGTGCCGGGATCGAGGCGTACGGGCGACCGAGCGACGCGCAGATCGCCGCTGCGGCGCAGTGCCGCTGAGCAGCGCCCCACGGCGGGAATACCCCGTGAGCGTGCGCGTTGTCCTAGAATCGACACAGAAACGTGCTCCGGGGTCGGTGTAAGTCCGAACCGGCGGTGATAGTCCGCGAGCTGCGAGCGCGAGGCCGAGAGGCCTCGGGTGAGCGGTTGAACCGGTGGAAATCCGGTACCGACGGTGAAAGTCCGGATGGGAGGCGGCACGTGTCGGCTGCGCTACGCGTGGTCGACGCCGAGGTGATCGACACCACGGCATCGCCGAACATCCCCGGGGCCTGACGACAGGACCAGGATGACGGGCGAACCGAGCATGGCGGATGCCGCAGCGATGCGTCGCGCGCTCGAACTGGCCACCCGTGGCCCGTCGAAGGGTGTCAATCCACGCGTAGGCTGCCTCATCCTCTCCGCCCACGGCGAGGTACTCGCCGAGGGCTGGCATCGCGGCGCGGGCACCGCACACGCAGAGGTCGACGCGCTCTCCGCACTGGCACCCGGTGCGGCGCAGGGCGCGACCGCCGTGGTCACGCTCGAACCGTGCAACCACACCGGGCGCACGGGGCCCTGCGCCATCGCCCTCATCGAGGCCGGCGTCGCACGCGTGGTCTACGCGGTCACCGACCCCGGCGACCACTCGGCGGGCGGCGCC
>DASSBT010000010.1:0-16490 GCA_035698465.1 Agromyces sp.
GCACGTTGATGCCGATCATGCCGACCTGCACCTCGTGCTGGAAGCGGCGGGCGGCGCCGCCGTCGTTCGTGAAGATCGCGGTGCCGTTGCCGAACTGTCCCGAGTTGATGAGGTCGAGCCCTTCGTCGTACGTGCTCACGCGGACGACCGACAGCACCGGCCCGAAGATCTCCTCGGTGTAGGCGCGCGAGCTGGTGGGCAGGCCGTCGATCAGGGTCGGGCCGAAGAAGAAGCCGTCTTCGTGGCCGTCGACCGAGAGGCCGCGACCGTCGACGACGATCGTCGCCCCGTCGGCCTCGGCGATGTCGACATAGCCCGAGACCTTGTCGCGGTGCACGTCGGTGATGAGCGGGCCCATGTCGGGCTCGACGCCGTCGACGCCCGCACCGTTGCCGATCCTCAGCTTCGCGATGCGATCGGTGATCTTGCCGATCAGCTCGTCGGCGACGGGCTCGACGGCCAGCACGACCGAGATCGCCATGCATCGCTCACCGGCGGCGCCGTACCCGGCGTTCACGGCCTGGTCGGCGACGAGGTCGAGGTCGGCGTCGGGCAGCACGAGCATGTGGTTCTTGGCGCCGCCGAGGGCCTGCACCCGCTTGCCGTGCTTCGACGCCGTCTCGTAGATGTACTGCGCGATCGGGGTCGACCCGACGAACGAGATCGACTGCACCGCGGGTGAGGTGAGCAGCCCGTCGACGGCGAGCTTGTCGCCCTGCAGCACGGTGAACACGCCGTCGGGCAGGCCGGCCTCTTTCCACAGCCCTGCCAGCCACAGCGCAGCTGACGGGTCCTTCTCGCTCGGCTTGAGCACGACGGCGTTGCCGGCCGCGATCGCGATCGGGAAGAACCACAGCGGCACCATCGCCGGGAAGTTGAACGGGCTGATGATGCCGACCACGCCGAGCGGCTGCTTCAGCGAGTACACGTCGATGCCGGTGGACGCGTTCTCGGTGAACGCCCCCTTGGTGAGGGCCGGGAAGCCGGTGGCGAGCTCGACCACCTCGAGGCCACGCGCGATCTCGCCCATCGCGTCGGAGAGCACCTTGCCGTGCTCGGCCGTGATGATCGCCGCGAGTTCGCCCTTGCGGGCATTCAGCAGTTCGCGGAACGCGAAGAGCACGGTCTGCCGCTTCGCGACCGACATGCGGCTCCACATCTCGAACCCGGCCTCTGCCGACGCGATCGCCGCATCGACCTCGGCCTGGTCGGCCAGTGCGACCTCGGCCTGCATGGCGCCCGTCGCGGGGTTGTACACGGGTGCCGTTCGGCCCGAGGCGGACGCGCGCAGAGCACCGTTGATCCAGTGCCCGATCACCGCCACTTCGGGGGTCGGGGCGGGCGACGATGCGGTCTGGGTGATGCTCATGAGGCTCCTTCGTGGTGTCCGGACAGATTGCCCGGCGCGGGCGCTCCCTGAGCGTGTCGAAGGGAGCGGGACGGGCGTTCCCTTCGACACGCTCAGGGAACGACAGGATTCGTCTAGGCTGGTATTCCCAGTGTTGCAGAGGCGGGGAGGCGGGGCAGATGGCAGAACGTCGCGAAGACGAGCTGAACCGAACGGATCGTCCGAGCGGTGCCATCGTCGCCGATGGGGTCCCGACCGTGCGCGAGATCCTGACGCTCGACGCCGTCGCCCAAGGTGTCCCTGAGGTGCTCTCGGGCGATGAGGCGCTCGATGCCCGCGTGCGGTGGGTGCACGTCTCCGACAGCGCGGGGGTCGCACGACTCCTGAACGGCGGCGAACTCCTGCTCTCGACCGGCTCGGGCTGGCCGACCGAACCCGCAGAGCTCGAAGGCTTCATCGCGGGCCTCGTCGAGTCGGGCCTCGCCGGCCTGGTGCTGGAGCTCGGGGTGCACTACCGCTACGTTCCCGCCGTCGTCGAGGCGGCGGCCAGGTCGCGTGGCCTCGCCCTCGTCGCGCTCCACCGCGAGGTGAAGTTCGTCACGCTCACCGAGGCCGTGCACAGCCGCATCATCTCGGAGCAGACCGCCGCACTGCGGGCGCGCGACGAGGTGCGCGAGCGCTTCACCGCACTGAGCCTTCGCGGATCGCCGGCCGACTTCATCGTGCATCAGCTGGCGCAGACGCTCGGGGCCGCCGTCGTGCTCGAGAACCTCGCTCACGAGGTCGTCGCCTCCGAGGTGCCGCCGGCCACCGAGGCGGAGCTCTTCACGAACTGGGAGGCGCGCTCCCGCCTCGCGCACCGGCACGATGCGGCGCGTCGTCGAGCAGGGCCGGCGGCGAGTCCCGACGAGTGGTTGATCGTGCCGGTCGAGGCCCGCGGCATCCGGTGGGGCCATCTCATCGCCCTGCCGGGGCCGTCGCATCCCGCCGGGCGCACGAGCGTGCTCGAGCAGGGGGCGATCGCCCTCGCGCTCGGGCGACTTGCCGACGGTGAGTCCGACGAATGGGTGCGCATCGGCCGGCAGCGACTGGTCGACGGCCTCGTCGCCGGGCGGTTCGCGGGGCTTGCCGGTGCAGCCGCCCGCCTCGAGGCGTCGGGCCTGCCCATCTCGGGCGCCCGGTTGCACGGTCTCGTCGCCTCGGGCGCACCGATCGCGATGGGAGCAGCGGATGCCGCGGCGCGCTCACTCGGCGGACGCGCGATCGACGCGGCGGCACCCGACTCCGTGCCGTACGCGGGCGCGCGCATCGTGCTGCTCTCGCTGCCGGGCGAGCTGACGGATGCCGCGGCGCGTGACTTCGCCGCAGTGCTCGCGGGTGGTGCGGCATCCGCTGAGCGCCTCGTGCTGTCGATCGGCGGAGAGGCCGACGGCATCGACGGATTGCTCGGTTCGGTGCAGGAGGCGATCGACCTCGCGAGGGGGCGGAGGCTGCCCGGTCTGCGCGGCCCGGTGCTCCGCCGTGCAGACGACCGGCCGCTGATGCGACTCGTGACCTCGCTTCGCGACGATCACCGGTTGCTGCGTCACAGCGAACGCATGCTCGCGCCCCTCATCGAGTACGACCTGGCGCGAGACGGCGACCTGCTGAGCGTGCTGGGTGCGATGCTCGCGCATCCGGGCAATCGCACCGCCGCGGCATCCGCATCGCATCTGTCTCGTTCGGTGTTCTACCAGCGGCTCGCGCTCATCGGCGACCTGCTCGGCGCCGATCTCGACGACGGCGAGACGCTCACCGCATTGCACCTCGCGCTGCTCGTGCGCCGCAGCGCCGTGCGATGACGCTCTTCGCTGGACTCGGCGACGCCGTATGTTTCCGTTCCGACGCGGCGTTGCCCGCGGAGCGGCACCGCCGCGTCGGAACGGAAACGTCGCGCGAAGCATCCCTACTTGCTATTGACAAGTGCACTTGCAAAGAGCAAGCTAAGTCTCGCAACGGTCCATCCGACTAACTGATTCGATCTGGAGAAGACGATGTCCACCAACATCTTCGTGAACCTGCCGTCCACCGACCTGGAGCGCTCGAAGGCGTTCTACGAGGCGCTGGGATTCACCATCAACCCGGCTTTCACCGACGACAACGCGGCCTGCGTCGTGCTCAGCGATGACATCTACTTCATGGTGCTCACGCGTGAGTACCTCGGCACGTTCACCGACAAGCAGATCATCGACCCCAAGACCCACGCGCAGGTGAGCATCGCGCTCACCCGCGATTCTCGCGACGACGTCGACGACGTGATCTCCAAGGGTCTCGCCGCCGGCGGCAGCGAGCCGCGCGAGGCGCAGGACTACGGGTTCATGTACTCGCGCGACCTCGATGACCCCGACGGCAACAACCTCTCGTTCCTCTTCATGGAGCCTGCGGCGGCTGAGATGGGCCCAGAGGCTTACCTGGCCGAGCAGGGCGCGGCGACCGGGTCTTCGACGGCCTCGGCCTGACCGGGTCGACCACGTGGCGACCCGCGGGGCGCGCGGCTTCGGCCAGTACAGCGGCACCGCTCGGGCACTCGAGCGGGTCGGGGATCGATGGGCGCTGCTCATCGTCCGCGACCTGCTCGTCGGCCCGCGCCGGTACGGCGACCTGAAGGCCGGACTGCCGCGCATCCCGACGAACATCCTCAGCGACCGACTCAAAGAGCTCCAGGAGTCGGGCGTCGTGCGGCGCGTGCCGACCGTGCGCGGCGGCTACGAGCTCACGGCGCTCGGTCGTGAGCTCGAGCCCGTCATCACCGCGCTCGAACGGTGGGGCTGGTCGACGCTCGGCGAGCCGGCCGAGGGCGATGTCGTCACGCGTGACGCGCTCACGATCGCGCTGCGGTCGGCATTCCGGGCGGATGCCGCGGCGCTGCTGCCGCCCGCCCGCTACCTCCTGCACGTCGACGACGTGTCGGTCGCGGCGCTCGTCGTCGGGGCGGAGCTCGATGTCGTGCATGTCGGCGCGGACGCGCTGGCCCAACCGCGTCGCCGCCCTGCACCCGAGGTGCAGATCGAGGTCGAGGTCGCGCTCGCCGCAACGGTGTTCCGCGACCTCCTCTCGGGCGTGCTCACGCCGCGGCATGCGGTCGCGAGCCGCGCGGTCGGGCTGGTCGTCGGCGATGCCGACGGGCTCGAGGCGTTCGCGCAGACCTTCCACATCGACCCGGCGGCGCCGTGGGACACCGAGCTGACCGCGTCGGCGGCGTGATCGGGCGGCTGGTCGGCGTCGGGACGGGTCTCGATGCGCGTCGTCGCTGCGCGGCGGCGCTACTTGACCGGCGGGATCGTCGTCGCTGCGCGGCGGCGCTACTCGACCGGCGGGGTGACGTAGATCTTGCGCAGCGTCTGTCGCACGGTCCAGATCGTGCGCATGCCGGCGGTGAGGCGCACCACCGACCCCGGCGCGAGAATGATCGGGTCGGCGACCGGGTGCTCGAACTCGACGGTCGCGGCACCCGCGAGCACCACGAAGACCTCGTCGACTTCGACGTCGCGCATCGCGCCGACCGACATCTCCCAGACGCCGACCGAGCGCGTTCCGTCGTCGTCGAGCTCGAGGTACCCGGTGGTCGGCGCGCCGGCGACGACCTGGTCGGGCTCGACCGGCACATGCTCGAGCGTTGCGGATGCGGCATCCGTGATCACGCCCGGATGCAGGCGAGGCACGTCACTCATGAGTCGAACCCCAATCCGAGCGCGTCGAGGGTCTTCAGCAGGAGGTTGCGGTTGCCGCGGTTGTGGTCGGCGCGATCGAGCGACCAGCGCGTCGCGTTGATGCCGAGCGCGGCGGCGGGCTCCGGCGGGAACGGCAGCGGGCGCTTTCGCACCATCTCGAGCGACGTGCGCTCGTTGTCGCGGCGCTCGAGCAGGTCGAGCATGACCTGGGCGGCGAAGCGGGTCGAGCCGACGCCGAGGCCGGTGAAGCCCGCCGCGTAGGCGACGCGTTGGTCGCGCGCGGTGCCGAAGAACGCGGTGAACTGGGTGCTCGTGTCGATCGCGCCGGCCCACTTGTGGCTGAAGGCCAACCCCTCGAGTTGCGGGTACGTCGTGAAGAAGTGGCTTGCGAGGCGCTCGAACGACTCGGGGCGCCGTTCGTATTCCGCGCGGACCCGACGCCCGTAGTGGTACACGGCGTCGTAGCCGCCGTAGAGGATGCGGTTGTCGGCGCTCAGCCGTGAGTAGTGGAACTGGTTCGCGAGGTCGCTGAGGCCCTGCCGGTTCGACCAGCCGATCGAGTCGAGCTGCTCGCCCGAGAGCGGCTCGGTCATGAGCACGTAGTCGTAGACCGGCACCGTCATCAGCCGATTGCGTGTGAGCAGCGATGGGAACACGTTCGTCGCCAGCACCGCGCGCTCGGCGAACACGCGACCGTCGTCGGTCACCAGTGTCACCGCGCCGGTCGAACCGGGGGTGTCGACGCGGCGCACGGGGGAGTGCTCGAAGATCTCGACTCCGAGCTCGGTGGCCACGCGGGCGAGCTCGGCGGCGAGCTTTCCGGGGTGCACGAGCGCGGCGTCGCGCAGGTGCCAGTTCGCGGCCAGGTAGATCGGCGAGTCGACCTGCTCTCGCACCGCGGCCTCGTCGAGGAAGCGGATCTCGTCGGCCGCGCCGCGTGCCGCGGCATCCGTCACCTCGTCGCGCAGCCAGTCGACCTGGTGTGGTTCGATGGCGATGCTGAGGGTGCCGGTGCGTTCGAACTCGACGTCCATGTCGTACTCGCGCACGGTCGCCTCGATCTCGTCGAGGTTCTCGAGGCCGAGCCGCTCGAGCGTGTCGAGCTCGTCGGGCCAGCGCGAGAGGCCGTTCTCGCGGCCGTGCGTGAGGCTCGCCTCGCAGAAACCGCCGTTGCGGCCGGATGCCGCCCAGCCGATGGTCTTCGCCTCGACGAGCACCACGTGGGCATCGGGGTTGCGCTGCTTGGCGAGCACCGCCGTCCACAGGCCGGTGTAGCCGCCGCCGACGATGGCGAGCTGCGCCACGTGCTGGCCGGTGAGCTTCGGGCGCGAGCCGGTCGCCTCAGGGTCGAGGTCGTCGAGCCAGAAGACGCGCTGCCGGGTGCGGGCGAGCGAGTGCTCGATGACGGATGCCGGCGGCCGGCGTCGTTCGAAGACGGTCGTTCCCACGGGGATCACTCCGATGCGGTTGTGGTGCATCCATCCTCCCGGCCCCGCGCGGCGGGCGCCACCGGCAGTGTGTCGCGGCATCCGCTCGCCGCCGGACACGCTGCCGCTCATCGCCGGTCGAGTAGCGAGCGCCAGCGAGCGTATCGAGACCTCGTGCGGGTCTCGATACGGCTGCTCCTTCGTCGCGGCCTACTCGACCGGCGGGTGCGCGTTCAGTGCGGCGCGTGCGCCTCGAGGAACTGGTACACCTCGGTCTGGTCGACGCCGGGGAACGTGCCCGTCGGCAGCGCCGCGAGCAGGCTCGTGGGCGTGCGCGCGGCCGGCCACGAGGCATCCGCCCACTTCTCGGAAAGCGACCCGGGTGCACGGCGGCAGCATGACTCGTCGGGGCAGCGCGACACTGCGCGGTGCGGCGTCTCGCGGCCGCGGAACCACTTCACGTGCTCGAACGGCACACCTACCGACACCGAGTACTCGCCCTCCTTGGCCTTCTCGATGCGCGAGGTGCACCAAAAGGTGCCCGACGTCGTGTCGGTGTACTGATACCAGGGGCTGAAGCGGTCTTCGACGTCGAACACCGTGCGCGCCGTCCAGTTGCGGCACACCGTCGTACCCTCGACGGCGCCGAGCGCGTCGGAGGGGAACCGCACCCGGTCGTTCTCGTACGCCTTGATGATCGTGCCCGACTCGTGCACCTTCATGAAGTGCACCGGGATGCCGAGGCGCGCCGTCGCGAGGTTGGTGAAGCGGTGCGCGGCCGTCTCGTACGAGACCGCGAAGGCGTCGCGGAGTTCCTCCATCGAGATGCGACGCAGGTTCTTCGCCTCGGTGAGGAAGCGCACCGCAGCCTGCTCGGGCAGCAGGATCGCGGCAGTGAGGTAGTTCGTCTCGATGCGCTGGCGCAGGAAGTCGGCGTAGCCGCCGGGCTCCTCGTGGCCCAGCAGGTGGCTCGCAAGCGCCTGCAGGATCGGCGAACGCGAGTCACGCGACGGCGACTGTTGCGTCGGCAGGTAGATGCGTCCGTGTCGCTTGTCGGTGACCGAGCGCGTCGAGTGCGGCAGGTCGCCGACGTAGTGCAGCGAGTAGCCGAGGTGCGAGGCCATGTCGGCGACGAGCTGGTGCGAGACCGGCCCGCCCGTGTGGCCCACGGCTTCGAGGAGGTCGGCCGCCGTGGCCTCGAGCTCGGGGTAGAAGTTGTCGCGGGCGCGCATCTCGGCGCGAAGCTGGGCGTTCGCGCGCCGCGCCTCCTCGGGCGTGGCCGCCCGCTCGCGGTGCAGCCGGTCGATCTCGTGGTGCAGGGCGAGGATCGTCTCGAGGGTCTGGTCGCTCATGCTCTTCGCAACGCGGAAGGGCTCGAGCCCGAGTGCCTGGAACACCGGCCCCCGCTGCGCTCGCTCGACGGCGATCTCGAGGGCGGCGCGCTCGCTCGGCGCGTCGGAGCGGAGCAGTTCGTCGACGGATGTCCCGAGCGCGAGGGCGATCGTTCGCAGCATCGAGAGGCGCGGCTCGCGCTTGCCGTTCTCGATGGCCGACACCTGGCTCGGTGCGCGGTCGATCGCGGTCGCGAGCTGGCCGAGTGTCATGCCGCGGGCGGCGCGGCGCTCGCGGATGCGTCGACCGAGCGTGAGCGCGTCGACGCCGTCGCGCTCGTCGGGGTGTTCGCCGCCGGGCTCGACGACCGCGGCTGCGAGAGCCGTTGGGGCGATGCGATCCGCGATGACCATGCATTGATGCTCACATGAGCGAGCGGATGTCGCAAACAGAACAAACGCACAAGTTCTGCACTTCCCTCCCGCTGGCGTGTATCTTCGGGCTGCCGCGTCGACGATTGGCCGTGAAGGTTGGCGATTCTGCGGTTCTGATGGTGGTCGAGTCGCTGGATCGGGAATGCCAGTTCCGCCTCATTGCATTCACACCTCATCGAATGAGGGGGAACTGGCATTGCCGATCTGGATCGCATCGCCAACGGGTGAGGGCAGCGGTGAGGGGCAGAGGTGAGCCCGTCGAACGCTCCCTGAGCCCGTAGAACGCTCCCTGAGCCCGTCGAACACTCCCTGAGCCCGTCGAAGGGACGCCAGGCCTCGTCTACGCGTCGGATGCCGCGTACACCCGCTCACCCTCGACGAACGTCTGCAGCACCCGGGTCGCGCCGATCTCCGACGCCGGTGCGGCGAACGGGTCGCGGTCGAGCACCACGAGGTCGGCGAACTTGCCGACCTCGACGGTGCCGGTATCGTCCAGGCGATTCACGAAGGCCGAGCCGGCCGTGTACGCGGTGAGCGCGGTTCCGAGGTCGATCGCCTGCTCGGGCAGGAACGCGTCATACTCGCCCTCCTCGTACCCGGGCGCAGCCCTGCGGTTCACCGCGACATGGATCGCCGCGAGCGGGTTCGGCGTCGACACCGACCAGTCGCTGCCCGCCGCGAGCACGGCACCGGCCTGCAGCAGGTCGCCGAACGGATACTGCCACGCATCGCGTGGTGAGCCGAGGAACGGCAAGGTGAGCTCGACCATCTGCGGTTCGAGCGCCGCCCAGAGCGATTGCATGTTCGCGACCACGTCGAGCTCGCGAAAGCGCGGGACGTCTTCGGGATGCACGACCTGGATGTGCGCGATGTGGTGCCGGTGATCGTTGCGGCCATTGCGGGCGATCGCGTGCTCGACGGCGTCGAGGCACTCGCGCACCGCACGGTCGCCGATCGCGTGGAAATGCAGCTGGAAGCCCAGGGCATCGAGCTGCGGCGCCGCTTCGTTCAGGATCTCGGGCGGCACGAACGAGATGCCCGAATTGTCGGTGAATCGCCCGTGCCCGTCGCAATACGGCTCGAGCATCGACGCCGTGAAGTTCTCGGCGACCCCGTCCTGCATGATCTTGATGCTCGTCGCGGCGAACCGCCCGCCGCGCCCGTCGACCGGAGTGGTGACCAGGCGCTCACGGCGCTCCACGAGCGAGGGGATCTGCTCGAGCCCCGCTGTGCGATCCCACCAGAGCGCACCGACGACACGACCGGTGAGCGTTCCGGATGCCGCGGCCGCGAGGTACGCCGGAGCGGGGTCGCCCGCGTCGCCGTAGCTGCCGATGATCGCGTCCTGCCAAGCGGTCACGCCGTACGAGTGCAGGTAGCTCTGGCCGAGGAGCAGCGCCTCGGTGAGCGTCTCGACACTCGTCTCGGGGAGGTGGCGGTTCACGAGGTTCATGGCGCCCTCGTGCAGCGTGCCGGTCGGGTTGCCGACGGCGTCGCGTTCGATGCGCCCATCGGCGGGGTCGGGCGTGTTCCGGTCGATGCCGGCGAGCCGCAGGGCCGCAGAGTTCACCCATGCGCCGTGCCCGTCGCGGTTGGGCAGGAAGGCCGGCCGGTCGGAGACCACCGTGTCGAGGGCGGCCGCGGTCGGCGTGCCGCCCGGGAATGCCGACATCTGCCAGCCGCCGCCGAGCACCCACGGCTCGCCCGGATGCTCTGCCGCGTACTCGCCGATGCGCGCCACGTACTCGCGCTCGGTGCCGAGCTCCGAGAGGTCGCAGCGCATCAGGTCGAGACCGCCCCACACCGGATGCACGTGCGCATCCTGGAAGCCCGGCAGCAGCATCCGGCCGGCGAGGTCGACGACCTCGGTCGACGAGCCGATCAGGTCGCGCACGTCGGCGTCCGATCCGACGGCGACGATGCGACCGCCCCGCACGGCTACCGCGGTCGCCCGCGAGCGCACGGTGTTGGCGGTGAACACGGGTCCACCGGTGAAGACGAGGTCGGCGTAGGTCATCGGGAGTCCTTTCTCGATCAGCGGGGAGTCAGTTGCCGGTCATGGTGCGGGCGATCTGGGTCGCCGAGTCGCCTGCCCGCCGCAGTACGAAGGCGACGAGCGCGAGCGCGAGGAGCGTGAGCACGAGCATGATCGTCGACACCGACGCGATCTCGGGCCGCAGCCCGCTGCGGAGCGCGCTCAGCACGTACACCGGCCACGGGGTCGTGCCCGACACCTGCACGAACGCGGCGATGACGGTGTTGTCGAGGCTCAGCGTGAAGGAGAGCAGGAACCCGGCGAGCACCGCGGGCATCGCGAGCGGCAGCGTCACCCGGCGGAAGGTCGCGAACGGCCTCGCATAGAGATCGGCCGACGCCTCCTCGAGCTGCGCGTCGAGGCCCACGAGCCGTGCCCGCACGATGTACGACACGACGGCCGTCGAGAAGAGCGAGTGGCCCACGACGAGCCGCACGATGCCGTCGTTGAAGAGGCCGATGCCGAGGTCCTGGCCGAGGAACACGAGCCACGGCAGCAGCGCCACCGCATCCACGATCTCGGGTGTCACGGACACGAGCAGCAGCAGCCCGATGAACCAGAACACCCACTTGCCCGGATGCCGCGCCATCGCGATGCCCGCGAGCGTGCCGAGCACGGTGGCGACGAGCGCCGCGATCGCACCCGTCTGGATCGACACCCAGACCGCGTCGCGGATGGCCGGCTTCTCGAGCAGCGCGATGAACCCGTCGAATCCGAACCCGTCCCATGCGACGAGCAGTCGTCCGGTGTTGAACGCGGAGATGATGATGACGATGATCGGCGCGAACAGGAAGAGGAAGACGAGCACGCCCCACACGCTCAGCGCGACATCCGACCATGAGCGCTTCACGAGGCCACCTCCTGCGGTTCACGGTCGGCGGAGACGGGAGCCGGAGCAGCGGATGCCGCGGCTGCGCCATCGCCGATCACGAGTCGATTGCGGGAACGGAACGGCAGGGTCGCGAGCCACACGACGAACGCGCCGATCCCGACGGTCACCATGATCACGAGGATGAGCATCACCGCCATCGCCGAGCCGAGCGCCCAGTTCTGCGCCGCCTGGAACTGGCTGGCGACGAGCTGGCCGACCATGTTGCCCTTCGCGCCGCCGAGCACGGTCGCCGTGATGTAGTCGCCCATGAGGGGGATGAAGACGAGCAGCACCCCGGCGATGACACCCGGCCGTGCGAGCGGGAGCGTGACCCGGGCGAACGTGCGCCACCGGTCGGCCCCAAGGTCTTTCGACGCCTCGCGCAGCGGGGCACCGACGCGGTCGAACGCGACGTAGAGCGGCAGGATCATGAGCGGCAGGTAGTTGTAGACCACCCCGATGAGCACCGCCGTGCGCGTGTAGAGGATGTCGAGCGGGCCGCCGATGAGGCCGACGTCCTGCAGCAGCGACGAGAGCCAGCCCTCGGGCGCGAGGATCACCTGCCAGCCGATCGTGCGCACGAGGAAGTTCGTCCAGAACGGCACCAACACGAGCGCGATGAGGAGCCCCCGCCGCGACGGCGGTGCCTTCACGGCCATCCAGTACGCGACGGGGAGCCCGATCACGAGGCACAGCGCGGTGCCCGCGAGGCCGATCCAGAGCGTGTTCAGGAACGTTGCGAAGAACGTCGGCGAGAGCGCCTCGAGGTACCGGTCGAACGAGAGCACGTCGTTCGCGTGCGTGCCGAAGATGCCGGGCTTGTAGCCGAAGCTGAACCAGACGACCATCGCCACCGGCGCGAGGAAGAAGATGGCGAGCCACGCCCACGCCGGGATCGCGAGGGCGGAGCGCGGCATCCGGGAACTACGCACCAGCGGCGGCCTTGGTCTTGTTCCAGATGTCGACGCGGCGCTGCTGGGCGTCGTTCACCTCGCCCTCGCGCATCGTGTCGATCTGCTCGGGCGTGAAGAACACGAGGTCGAGCATGGGCAGCTCGGCAGCGGCCGCAGCCTCCTCGATGCCCGTCGCACCGGTGTGATAGCCGATGTAGTCGAGCTCGGCCAGGGAGTTCTCGGGCTCGAGCACGTAGTTGATGAACGCGTGCGCCGCCTCGGGGTTCGGCGCACCGGTGGCGATCGCCCAGTTGTCCATCCAGATCTCGGTCTCAGGACCGGGGAACACCCACTGCCAGCGGTCGGGGTCGGGGCTCTCGAGGATGCCGATGCGCGCGTCGCCGTTCCACACCTGCATCAGCACGTGCGTGGCCTGCGGGATCGCCGCGCCGCCCGGGTAGGAGTCGAACGCCGAGATGTTCGGCGCGAGGGTGTTCACGAGGTACTCCTCGGCGGCGGTGAGTTCGGCCTCGTCGGTGGTGTTCCAGTCGATGCCGTTGGCCCAGAAGTACATGCCCGTGAGGTCGCCCGGGTCGTCGAGCACGCTCGTCTTGCCGCTCGCCTCGTTCTGGGCGGCATCGAGGAAGTCGGCCCACGACGTGAGCTGGCGTGTGATGACCGTCGTGTCGTAGACGAAGCCCGTCGTGCCCCACGCCTTGCAGATCGAGTACGCGTTGTCGGGGTCCCACGCCCGGCCGAGGAAGGCCGGGTCCATGAACTCGAGGTTCGGGATGAGATCGAGGTTGAGCTCCTGGAGCAGGCCGTTCTCGATCATCTGCGGGATGAAGACGCCCGTCGGCACCACGATGTCGTAACCCGAGGTGCCCTTCGCCGCCACGAGCTTCGAGATGAGCTCCTCGTTGGAGCCGAAGGAGTCGAGCGTGATCGTCGGGCCGAGCTCGTCGGTGAACGCCGCGAGCACATCGGGGCTGTCGTAGTCGCCCCACGTGTAGATCGACAGCTCGTTCTCGAGGGCGCCGCCGGTGGCCTGCGGGGCGCTCGAGGTTCCGCCGCCCGGCGAGCACGCGGCGAGGAGGCCGGTGGCGCCCGCGGCAGCCGCGAAGCTCAGGAACCGGCGGCGCGAGAGTTCGCTGCGGATCACCTTCGCGGCGCTCTCGCTGGCGAGGATACGGACGTGGTTGCGGTGCTCGGTCATGTCGGTCTCCGTCGGGGTGGGTGGGCTGGGTCAGAGTGTGGGCGGTGCGACGTATCCGCCCGCGATCGCCGCATCGTCGGCGGGGAAGAGCAGCACGCTCGACGCGGCCCACGTGCAGACGACGGGGTCGCCGACTGCGAGGTCGGGGGCCCCGGGTGTCGGTCGACGCGCGATGACGCTCTGGTCGCCGCTGAGGCCGACGAGGTACTGCATCGTCTCGCCGAGGTGTGCCACGCCGATCAACGTGCCTCGTACGGAGTTGACGGCGTCGGGCGCCGGCTCGCGTGCGGCATCCGATGCGATCTCGACGAACTCGGGACGCACGGCGGCCCGCCCCTGCTGACCTTCGCTGAGTTCGGCACGGATGCCGCGAACGCGCGTGTGCGGCGAGTCGACCGCCGCGCCGCCCTCGACGACCGGGCCGGTGAAGAAGTTCTGCTGCCCGACGAAGGCCGCGACGTAGGCCGAGGCGGGCCTCGCGTAGATCGTGTCGGCGTCGGCGAGCTGCTCGATGCGCCCCTCGCGCATGATCGCGATGCGGTCGCTCATCGACAGCGCCTCACCCTGGTCGTGCGTGACGAACACGAACGTGATGCCGAGGCGCGACTGCAGGAGCTTCAGCTCGAGCTGCATCTCTTCGCGCAGCTGCCGGTCGAGCGCGCCGAGCGGTTCATCGAGCAGGAGCACCGCCGGCCGGTTCACGAGGGCACGGGCCAATGCGACGCGCTGCTGCTGCCCACCCGAGAGCTGGGTCGGCTTGCGGTCGGCGAAACGGCGCATCTGCACGAGGTCGAGCGACTCGACGACCTGCTCGCGGATCTGCGCCTTCGGCGTGCGGCGCTGCTGCAGTCCGTAGGCGACGTTCTCGGCGACCGACATGTGCGGGAACAGCGCGTAGGCCTGGAACACGGTGTTCACGTCGCGCCGGTACGGCGGTGCGCCCTGGACGGATCGTCCGGAGATGCGGATGTCGCCGGCATCCGGCTGCTCGAAACCTGCGATCATGCGCAGCGTCGTGGTCTTGCCGCAGCCTGACGGCCCGAGCAGCGAGATGAATTCGCCGGCGTGCACGGTCAGCGACATCCGATCGACCGCGATGGCCTGCCCGTAGCGCTTCGTCACGCCGTCGAGCACGACAGTGCCCTTCGCCTCTGACGCTGCATCGGTGGGCTGTGCGCCCGTCGTGGCCTCGGTCGTCGCTGATGTCACGTGGGGGGACCTCCGGGTCGGTCGCACGTCGTCGTGCTTCCCGACATTCAATCCGCGACGGCGCGCTGGCGCAACGCGAGAGCGACCTGTCGGGACAAACCATCGCGCGAATGGACGTCGCCCGACAGTTCGTCCGGAGCTGATGCTCAGTCGCCCACGCCCGCCCCTCGGAACGGCACGGCGCGGCATCGATGACGCGTCTCGCCGACGCCGAAACCGTGTGAGAGCGCGGGAGTTCTGCCGAGCAGAAATACCGGGAAAGTTCACCCCCGGGATCGTCGATGCGGATGCCGCGACCGGGCGCAGAGTGGATGACACAGACCCCCGGACGGCGCCGAAGCAGACGCCGAACGGCCACCGCGAAGCATCCGCTCAGCACCACTCGGAGGACACCATGAGCATCACGAACCGCCCCGGCGATCAGACCCAGACCGCTGCCGAACTGCAGCTCGAGTGGGACGCCGACCCGCGATGGGAAGGCGTCAGCCGCGACTACTCCGCCGAAGACGTCATCGCCCTCCGCGGTCCGGTGCGCGAGGAGCGCACGCTCGCCAGGCGCGGCGCCGAGAAGCTGTGGGACGACATCCAGCGGAACACCGGCACCGCCTTCGAGCGCATGGAGGACCCGCAGTGGTCGGCCGCGCTCGGCGCCCTCACCGGCAACCAGGCCGTGCAGCAGGTTCGCGCGGGCCTCAAGGCCATCTATCTCAGCGGCTGGCAGGTCGCCGCCGACGCGAACCTCAGCGGCCAGACCTATCCCGACCAGTCGCTGTACCCGGCGAACTCCGTGCCGGCCGTCGTGCGGCGCATCAACAACGCGCTGCTGCGCGCAGGGCAGATCGAGCACCCTTCGACAGGCTCCGGGACCGAGGAGAAGGACTGGATGGCCCCGATCGTCGCCGACGCCGAGGCCGGCTTCGGCGGCCCGCTGAACGCCTACGAGCTCATGGGTCAGATGATCGAGGCCGGCGCGGCTGGTGTGCACTGGGAAGACCAGCTTGCGAGCGAGAAGAAGTGCGGCCACATGGGCGGCAAGGTCCTCGTGCCGACGAGCCAGCACATCCGCACCATCAATGCGGCACGGCTGGCGGCGGATGTCGCGGGCGTGCCCTCGATCATCATCGCCCGCACCGACGCCCTCGCCGCGACCCTGATCACGAGCGACCACGACGAGCGCGACGCGCCGTTCGTCACCGGCGAGCGCACCGCCGAGGGCTTCTACCACGTGCAGAACGGCATCGAGCCGGTCATTGCCCGCGGCCTCGCGTACGCCGAGTACGCCGACCTGCTCTGGGTCGAGTCGGCCGAGCCCGACCTCGACCTGGCGCGCCGCTTCGCCGAGGCCGTGCACGCGAAGTTCCCGGGCAAGCGACTGAGCTACAACTGCTCGCCCTCGTTCAACTGGAAGCGCCACCTCGACGACGACCAGATCGCGAAGTTCCAGCGCGAGCTCGCGTCGATGGGCTACGCGTTCCAGTTCATCACCCTCGCGGGCTTCCACTCCCTGAACCACGGCATGTTCACGCTCGCGAAGGACTACAGCGAGCGCCACATGTCGGCCTACGTCGAACTCCAGGAGGCGGAATTCGCCTCGGAGGCATCCGGCTACACCGCGACGCGCCACCAGCGCGAGGTCGGCACCGGCTACTTCGACCAGATCGCCACCGCGCTGAACCCGCGCAGCGCAACCCTCGCCCTCGTCGGATCGACCGAGGAAGAACAGTTCAACCACTGACCGCATCCGCGGGTTGAGGAGGCGGCTCGCCGCCGTCTCGAAACCATACGCCGAACCGCCGGGTTTCGAGACGGCGCTGGCGGGCCTCCTCAACCAGCGAGAACTGCAAGGAGACACGACCATGAACACGACACCCAGCATGACGCTCGAGCGAGACCGAACGGAGGCCGCGGCATCCGCTGCTCGCATCGCCGAACCACGACCGACCACGGGCAGCTTCCAGACCGTCGAGCCTCGTATCGAGGTCACCGCCCCCCTCGGCGAGCGGTACGGCGAGATC
>DASSBT010000011.1:0-5276 GCA_035698465.1 Agromyces sp.
GGGCCTCGATCGCGTCGGCGGCGGCGGCGCGGTCGTCGACCTCGGTGAAGGCGATCGCACCGGGCGAGCGCTCGTCGACGGCCGCCTCGACCGCCGACACCGCGTCGGCCGGCCCCGCGACCGCGACCGGGAGGCCCTTCGGTTCTGCGGTGACCGCCGGCCACGAGAAGGCGAGCACGATGACCGCGACGACGGCGGCGAGCGCAAGCGCGATGGCGAGCACCTTGGCGTTCGAAGTGCGCGCGGTCGCGGCATCCGTTGGGAACATCTGATCCTCCAAATAAATAGAACGTTCGTTCTTTATCAGTGTGCTCCCTCCCCGGTAGGCTTGTCAACGAACGATCATTCGGTTTTCTCGGAGGAGGCGTCGATGCCCAAGGTCACTGAGGCGTACCGCGCCGCACGGCGCGACGAGATCATCTCGGGCGCCTTGCGCTGCTTCGCCGCCAAGGGGTACCGGGGCACCTCGATGACCGACATCATCGGCGAGGTCGGCCTCTCAGCCGGTGCGATCTACGGTCACTTCGCAGGCAAGAAAGAGCTCTTCGCTGCGGTGGCGGGCAGCGTGCTCGACGCTCGCACCGGCGAGCTGCAGGCACGCAGGAGCGGCGGCAGCCCCCTCTCCCCCGGCGAGGTGATGGCCACCCTCCTCGACGGCATGCGACGGGAACCGTTCAGCCCGGTGATCCTGCAACTCTGGGCGGAGGCCGCCGTCGACTCCGAGATCCGCGACCTGGTGGAGGCCGTATTCGGCCGACTCAGAGAGACGGTGCGAAGGAGCCTCGTGGACTGGGCGACCGCCGTGCCGGGCCGCGTCGACGAGGATCCCGAGCAATGGGCGACCAGACTCGCGCCAGCTGTCCTCGGCGTCGCACCGGGGTTCATGGTGCAACGCGCGATCGTTCCGGGATTCGACGAGGACGCCTACCTCGCCAGCCTGCCCGAGGCGCTCCCCCACTGAACGGGGCTCACATGCCCTCCCAGTCGGGCTTGTTCGCCCAGGCGTGCCGGTAGTACTCGAGGTTCTGCAGTTCGGATGCCGCGGCCTCGTCGACGACGATCGTGGCGTGCGGGTGCAGTTGGATCGCCGAGCCGGGCTGGCTCGCCGTGATCGGCCCCTCGACGGCGGCGGCCACGGCGTGCGCCTTCGCCTCACCGAACGCGAGCAGCACGAGATGATGCGCACGCAGGATGGTGCCGATGCCCTGGGTGATGCAGTGCACCGGCACATCCCCCGGTGCATCGAAGAACCGTGCGTTGTCGGCGCGGGTGCGCTCGGTGAGGGTCTTCACACGCGTCAGCGAGGCGAGCGACGACCCCGGCTCGTTGAACCCGATGTGACCCGTGCGGCCGATGCCGAGGATCTGCAGGTCGACGCCGCCCGCCGCGACGATCGCGGCCTCGTAGTCGGCACCGGCATGCTCGATCGACGCCGGGTCGCCGTTGGGCACGCGCACCAGCTCTGGCGTCAGTCCGAGCGGCTCGATGACCTCGCGGGCGATCACCGCGCGGTAGCTCTCGGGATGCCCCGCCGGCAGCCCCACGTACTCATCGAGGGCGAAGCCCCGCACGCCGCGTACGTCGATCGCGTCGTCGGCGATGCGGCGCGCGAGCGCACGGTAGGTCGTGAGCGGCGTCGAGCCGGTCGCGAGTCCGAGCACGGCGTCGGGCTTCGAGTGGATGAGGGAGACGATCGCGTCGGCGACGATGGTGCCGGCGGCATCCGCGTCGGGGGTGATCACGACTTCGGCCATTGAGGTTCTCCTATGGGGGCGGCACCGATCGCGCCGCCGGCAGGCCGAGCGGAACGACCCGCACGCGTCGCAAGAGTTCGAGGGAAGCGATGAAGGCCGAATCCTCGGCCCACCTGTTCAGGATACGGTGCGTGCCCTCGACGAGCGCGTCGCCGAGCCGTTCTCGCTCCCCGCTGTCGATGCCGAGCCCTCATGGGGACTCGGCCGGTGCGAGTGCGACGGATGCCGCGATCAGGTCGATGAGGGCGGCACCGACGAGGCGCGACGCACCGAACGTCGCGATGTCGGCGAGCGCACGGTCGGCGGCAGGCCATCCCATGTCGACCGTCACGACGTCGTCGCGCGCCGTGCGAAGTGCATCGATCGTGGCGACGGCACGCTGATGGAGGTGCAGGTCCTTTCCGATGACGAGCACCGGGCCGGGCAGCTCGGCGGGGTCGGCCAGCGGCGTCTCGGGCGAGACCGCGACGATGCGTACGTCGTCGAGCCATGTGCGCTCCGCCGCCGCCGCGAATGGACCCCAGGGTGCGACGCCGATGGCGATGTTGGCCACGGTGTCGATCCGCACGATGGTGCCGATGTCGTCGGCGGCCGCAAGGCGGGCGCGCGCGGCATCCGACACCTCGAACTCGGCGATCAGCCTCGCCCTCGGCACGACGTCGTGACGCGGTTCGACGACCACTGGCGAGTCGGGCATCGCCGGAGCAGACGCGCCGAGTGCACGCACGCGGGCGGCGGCATCCCGCACCCTGCCGACCGGGAGCCGGCCCGACGCCACCGCGGCCTCGATGGCCGCGACGATCTCATCGAGTTCCTCGTCGGTATTGTCACTGCCGATGCAGAGCAGGTCGCAGCCGGCGGCGAGCGCGAGCACCGCGGCCTCGGGAATGCCATGCACGCCACTGGCGGCGTGCATGTCGAGCGCGTCGGACACGATGACGCCCTCGAACCCCAGTTCGCCGCGAAGCAGGCCGTTCACGATGGGCGGCGAGAGGGTGGCCGGGTGCACGGGATCGATGCGCGGCAGCAGGATGTGGCTCGTCATGATCGTGCGAGCGCCGGCCGCGATCGCAGCACGGAACGGCGCGAGCTCGCGGTCGCGAAGCACCTCGAGCCCCACGTCGACCACGGGCAGCGCGAGGTGCGAGTCGGTCGCCGTGTCGCCGTGCCCCGGGAAGTGCTTGGCGCTCGCGGCGACGCCGGCGGACTGCACGCCGCGCACCCACGCCGCGCTGTGCCGGGCGACCAGTTCGGGATCGGCGCCGAAGCTCCGCACTCCGATGACGGGGTTGTCGGGGTTCGTGTTCACGTCGGCGTCGGGCGCGAACGTCACCGTGCAGCCGGTCGCACGCAGGGCCTCGCCGACGGCGGCGGCGACACGCTCGGTCAGTTCGACGTCGTCGACCCGGCCGAGCAACGCGGCGCCCGGGTACGGTGCACCGCGGTCGTAGAAGAGCCGCGTGACATCGCCGCCCTCCTCATCGATCGCGACGACCGCGAGCGGGCCCGCGGAGCGGAGCGCCAGGTTGAGCCTTCGCAACTGTTCCGCGCCCGTGATGTTGCCGCCGAAGATGCAGACACCGCCGAGCCCGGCTTCGAGCCGTGCGAGCAGCCAGTCGGGTGCGTCGGTTCCGGCGAAACCCGGGAGCAGAGTCGTGAGGATGTCCCGGTGCAGGTCGTCTCCCGCTCCGGTGTCGTGTCGCGTCGTCATCCCTTGACAGCCCCCGCGACGAGGCCGCTCGTCATCCGCGACTGCACGATGAGGAAGAAGATCACGACGGGGATCGCCACGAGCGTGGATCCTGCCATGAGGTGCGCCCAGTTCGTGCCGCCGTTCGGGTCGAGGAACGTGCGCAACCACACCGGAAGCGTCATGGCCTCGGGGCGCGGATTCAGCACGAGCGCGAACACGAACTCGTTCCACGCCTGGATGAAGGCGAATACGCCGGTCGCCACCAGCCCGGGCGCGAGCAGCGGGAAGGTGATGCGCCAGAACGCCTGTGACCGGCTCAGCCCGTCGATCATGGCGGCCTCCTCGAGTTCGGCCGGCACGCCGGTGACGAAGCCGCGGAGCGTCCAGATCGTGAACGGGAGCACCGTCGCGATGTACACGGCGGAGAGCCCGATGATGGAGTTGAGCAGGTTCCAGCCGTCGATCAGGCGGAAGGTCGCGATGATCATCGCCTCAGCCGGGATCATCTGCACGATGAGGATCGTGATGATGAAGCCCGCCCGGGTGCGGAACCGGAACCGGCTCACGGCGAGCGCCGCGAGGAAGGCGAAGATGAGTGCCACGACCACAGTGATCAGGGTGATCTGCAGCGAGTTCCGCAGCGCCGGGATGAACGGGGCACGCCCGTAGTCGAAGATGATCGACTCGTAGTTCTCGAGCGTGCCGTTGTCGGGCCAGAAGTGCAGTTGCGTGCCGCGCACCTGGCTGTTCGGCTGGAACGAGGTGTTCACCATCCAGTAGACCGGGAACACCGAGATGGCGAAGACGGCGACGGCCACGATGCCGGCGGCGATGGCGCCGATGCGCTTCCTGGCCGAGAGGCGGCGATGCCGTGGGATCACGTGGGCACCCGGCGCGACATCCGATCGGGCCGCCGGAGCGAGCGTGGCGGTCACAGGTCCTCCTCCGTGATGCTGCGACGCACGTAGAAGATGGAGATGGCGACCAGCAGCAGTACGACGATCACCGAGATCGCGCCGCCGGCGCCGAAGTCACCCGACCCGAGCGAGACGCGATAGATGTAGACACCGAGCGTGTTGGTCTGCTCGGCGAGGCCCCCGATCGACTGCAGCGCGTAGATCTGCGTGAAGACGCGCAGGTCCCAGATCACCTGCAGGATCGTGACGATGAGCAGGATCGAGCGGATATACGGCATGACGACGAGAAAGAAGCGCTTCGTCCCGCCCGCGCCGTCGAGTTGCGCCGCCTCGAGCACCTCGTCGGGAACCTGGGTGAGCCCGGCGTAGACGGTGAAGGCCACGAACGGCACCGCGCCCCACACGATGATGATCGCCGCCACGAAGAAGAAGCTCAGCGGGTCGATGAGCCAGGAATGGCCCTCGAAGTCGAGGCCGAACCACTGGGTGAGCACGTTGTTGAGCACGCCGTACTGGGTGTCGAAGATCCATCCCCAGACGATGGTGGCCGACAGCGGCGGCATCGCCCAGGCGAGCAGCAGGCCGATCGAGACGAGCGTGCGCAGCACGCCGCCGAGTCGATTCATGAGCAGGGCGACGAACACGCCGAGCACCATGGTCACGACCACGCAGACCGCCGCGAAGACCAGCGAGCGCCCGAGGACCTGCCAGAACTCGTCGTCGGTGAGCACATCGAGGTAGTTGTCGAAGCCGACGAACTCGGGTGGTGCCCCGAACACCTGCTCGCGGCCGAACCGCTGGAACGACATGATCACGAGCTGCACGAGCGGCCAGCCCGTGATCGCGGCGAGCACGATCAGTGATGGCACGAGCAGGGCGTACGGCGTGAACCCACCCGACTGCTGCGAACGG
>DASSBT010000012.1:0-5123 GCA_035698465.1 Agromyces sp.
CGTGTTCGCCACCGAGACGCTTGCGCTCGGGGTGAACATGCCGGCGCGATCCGTCGTGCTCGAGAAGCTCGAGAAGTTCAACGGCGAGGCGCGGGTGCCGATCACGCCGGGGGAGTACACCCAGCTCACCGGTCGAGCGGGTCGGCGCGGCATCGACGTCGAGGGCCACTCGGTCATCCAATGGGTCGACGGACTCGATCCCGAGTCCGTCGCCTCGCTCGCGTCACGACGCAGCTATCCGCTGAACTCGAGCTTCAAGCCCACCTACAACATGGCCGTGAACCTCATCGACCAGTTCGGGCGGGAGCGCACGAGGCAGATCCTCGAACTCTCGTTCGCGCAGTTCCAGGCGGATCGCGCCGTGGTCGATCTCGCACGTACGCTGCGCAAACAGGAGGAATCGATGGCTGGGTTCGAGGAGGCGATGCGTTGCCACCTCGGTGACTTCGGCGAGTACGCCGCCATCCGCCGCCGGATCGGGGAACTCGAGCGGCAGGCGTCGAAGGGCAATCCGACCCATGCGCAGCGCGATCGGATGCAACGCGAACTCGCCGGCGCCCGCAAGGCAATGCGCGCGCATCCCTGTCACGGGTGTGCCGAACGCGAGCAGCATTCCCGCTGGGCGGAGCGGTGGTGGCGCCTGAAGCGGGAGCACGACCAGTTGTCGCGCCAGATCCACACCCGCACTGGTCAGGTCGCCAAGCGGTTCGACCGTGTGGCGGAGGTGCTGGAGCGGCTCGGCTATCTCGAACGAGACGCGCGGGGTGCACTGGTCTCTGCGGCGCCGGGTCGGATCCTCAAGCGCATCTACGGCGAGCGCGACCTGCTGGTCGCCGAGAGCCTGCGTCTCGGCCTCTGGGACGGGCTGGATGTGCCGTCGCTCGCGGCGATGGCCGCGTCGCTGGTCTACGAGCCGCGGCGTGACGACAGCGGCGAGCAGTTCCGCCTGCCGCGCGGCAGGTTTCGAGATGCCTTCGATCGCACCACCGATGTCTGGAGCGAGCTCGACGACCTGGAACGTGAACATCGACTCGCCGGACCCGAACAGCCGTCCCCGGCGCTCGCGACGGCCATGCACGCGTGGGCCGGCGGTGCCGGCCTCGGCGCGGTGCTCGCCGACACCGAGATGGCTGCTGGAGATTTCGTGCGACTGAGCAAGCAGGTGGTCGACCTGCTCGATCAGATCTCGATCGTGGCCGATGCCGAGCTGGGCGCCACCGCGCGCGCTGCGATCGACGCGGTTCGACGCGGGGTCGTCGCGTACGGCTCCGTCGCTTGAGCATCCGAGTGGTTCGCCTAGGCTGATCTGGTGCCCGAACGCGAACCGCGACCCCTGTTCCCACTGTGGGCCGCCGTGCTGGTCGCGATCGTGGGCGGTCTGGTCTACGACCTCGGATTTCCCGGCGCGAGCGTGTGGCCGCTCGCGTTCGTCGGCATCGCACTGGCCCTCCTCACGCTGATCGGACGCTCTTCGTGGGCCGCGTTCCACCTCGGCCTCGTCTTCGGGCTCGCGTTCTACCTGCAGCAGGTGTCGTGGACGGCGCTCTACCTCGGGCCGGTGCCGTGGATCGCCCTCTCGGTGCTCGAGTCGCTCTTCGTCGCGGGCGGTGCCGTCCTGATCGCGCTGGCCTACCGCTGGGTGCCCCGCGCGAGCCGGTCACGATGGGTACGGCTGATCTGGCTGCCCTTGCTCGTGGCGGGCCTCTGGTGCGTTCGCGAGACCGCCAACGGGTCGATACCGTATGGCGGGTTCCCCTGGGGCCGTGCCGCGCACAGCCAGGCCGAGAGCCCGTTGGCCGACGTCGTCTCATGGATCGGCTCGACCGGGCTCGGCTTCGTGATGGTCGCGCTCGTCGCCGGCGTCATCGAGTGGGTGCGACTTCGCGGATGGCACGACCTGCGCACGGCGATGCCCGCGGCGTCCCTCGCGCTCGTCGTGGTCATCGTGCCGGCGTGGCCCACCACCCCTGTGGGTGAGCTTCGCGTCGCGAGCGTGCAGGGCAACGGTCCCGCAGGGTACTTCGACGAACGCGAGCCTGGTGACGTGCTCGCGGCACAACTCGAGGCGACCGAGCCGATCCTCGACGAACCGGGGATCGACGTGCTGCTCTGGCCAGAGGGCGGCTCCGATATCGACCCCACCCGCAGTGAGTCGGTGGCTCGGATCTTCGATCGCCTCGGCGAACGACTCGACGCCCCGATCGTGTTGAACACCGTGACGACGCGCGATGACCGGTTCTTCAACACCTCGCTGCTCTGGCGCGCGGGCGAGGGTGCCGTCGACAGCTTCGACAAGCGCAACCCCGTCCCCTTCGGGGAGTACATCCCCGATCGCTGGTTCTGGGAGCCGCTGGCACCCGACTTGATCGGATTGATCCAGCGTGGCTACACACCGGGCACGAATGCACCGGTGTTCGATCTCGGCGATGCCACCACCGGGCTGGCGATCTGCTTCGACGTGATCTACGACGAACTCATCTGGGAGGGTGCGCGTGACGGCGCACAGCTGTACATGTTCCAGACGAACAACGCCGATTTCCGCGGCACCGACGAGAACCAGCAGCAGCTCTCGATCGCGCGGCTCAGGGCGATCGAGACCGGGCGCTCCGTGGTGAACATCTCGACCGTCGGCACGAGCCAGGTGATCGACGCGACCGGTCGCACGATCGACGCGCTGCCGGCCTATGAACCCGGCGCGATGGTCACCGACGTCGAACTGCGCGAAGGCGCGACACCGTCGGTGGTACTCGGCGCAGCGCTTCCCCTGGTGATCGTGCTCGGGTCGCTCGTCGCACTGGCCGCCGCGGGCGTCATCGCGCGCCGAACGTCACGCTCCGGTGGGCCGACGGGCCGGCCTGGGGATGACGACGCGAGGGCGGCTTAGGCGCCGATCTTCTGCTGACCCCTGCGGGCGCGAAGGTAGTTGAGGCGCTCCTCGAGGATCTCCTCGAGTTCGGCACGCGTGCGGCGCTCGAGCAGCATGTCCCAGTGGGTGCGCGCGACCTTCTCACCTGAACGGTCGACTTCGACCGGCTTCGAATCGACGAGCAGGGTCGCGTTGCCACCGCAGTAGCGACACTCCCACGTCTCGGGGAGCTCGGCTTCGGTCGAGAACGTCATCACCGTCTCGCGACTGCACACCTCACAGCGGTACGTGTAGTCGGCACGGTCGGCGAAGACCACGCCGTCCTCACTCTGCAGGCTCTGTGCACCGATACGCATGCCTCGAAGGCTCCGGTCCGCCATGGCGTACTCCTCTCGCTCGTCTCTAGGTATAAACGATCAAGCTGGGCATTCCCTTGCCGACGACTGGGTGATTACCGGGGAATTCTCAGTTTCGAGCGGCGATGAGTGGAATCGCGAGGTCGGCCCGGTCGGTGACGAGGCCGTCGACGCCGAGGTCGAGCAACCGGGTCATGTGGTCGGGGTCGTTGACCGTCCAGACGTGCACCTCGGCACCCGCACGCTGCACGGCCTCGACGAAGCGAGCGGTGACGAGCGTCGTCCGTCCGATCCGCTCGGGGATCTGCAGTGCCTGCGCGCCGCGCATCGCTCGCTGCATCCGACCCGGCGCCGACAGCCGGGTACGGATGACGCCGGCGCGGCCGGCAGAGGTCACCGCGTCGGGAACGAGCGCGTGCACACGACGCGTGCGTGCATCCGAGAAGCTGGTGAGCAGCACCCGAGACGTCGAGCGCGTCCGCTCGAGCGCGGCGGCAGTGGGAGCGACTGCACCCTCCACCTTGACGTCGATGTTGAAGCGCAGGTCGCCGAACGCGTCGAGCGCCTCCTCGAGCGACGTGAAGCCCTGCCCGTGCCCGAGGTCGATGCGCCGCAGCTCCGCCATCGTGAGCTTCGCGACGTCGGCGTCGCGGTCGGCGACTCGTCTCAGCGTCGGGTCGTGCGACACCACGGCGACGCCATCGCGCGAGACATGCACGTCGGTCTCGATGTGCAGCGCACCGACGGCTGCGGCCTTCGCGAAGGCGAGCAGTGTGTTCTCGGGCGCGTCCAACGCGAGTCCGCGATGGGCGAGCACCCGCGGGCGCGGCGGATCGAAGTAGGTCGACGCCACGGTGGTCTCCGCTTTCCGCTTCCGTTTCGATCAGGGTTCGGCAGGCGGCGGCGCAGTCGGCCCGTGGCGATGGGCCGCGGCATCCGTGCTGCTCGACGCGTTCGGCACGAATGCCCGACCGATGCCCTTGAGTGCTTCGGTGAGTTCGCTGGGCACGATCCAGAGCTTGTTCGCCTCACCCTGGGCGATCTCGGGGAGCGTCTGGAGGTATTGGTACGCCAGCAACTTCGGATCGGGGTCGCCCTTGTGGATCGCGTCGAACACCGTGAGGATCGCTTCGGCCTCGCCCTGTGCGCGCAGCACGGCGGCCTTCGCGTCGCCCTCGGCCTTCAGGATCGCCGCCTGGCGCTGGCCCTCTGCGGTGAGGATGGCCGACTGCTTGGTGCCCTCTGCCGTGAGGATGAGTGCACGGCGGTCGCGCTCGGCGCGCATCTGCTTCTCCATCGAATCCTGGATGGAGTGCGGCGGGTCGATCGCCTTCAGTTCGACGCGCGAGACGCGGATGCCCCACTTGCCCGTGGCCTCGTCGAGCACGATCCGCAGCTTGCTGTTGATCTCGTCGCGGGAGGTGAGGGCCTCTTCGAGGTTCAGGCCGCCGACGACGTTTCGGAGCGTCGTCGTCGTGAGCTGCTCGACGGCGCCGAGGTAGTTCGCGATCTCGTAGGTCGCGGCCCGCGCGTCGGTGACCTGGAAGTACACCACGGTATCGATCGAGACGACCAGGTTGTCCTCGGTGATCACCGGCTGCGGCGGGAACGACACGACCTGTTCGCGCAAGTCGACGAGCGGCCGGACCCGATCGATGAAGGGCACGAGGATGTTGAGCCCCGGCATGAGCGTCTTGTGGTACCGGCCCAGTCGCTCGACGACTCCGGCATACGCCTGGGGGATGATCCGGATGGCGCGGATCAGTGTGACGAGAACGAAGATCGCGATGACGACGAGCAGCACGATCACGAAGATCTGGCCGACGAATCCATCGATGCTGATCATGGGAGCTCCTCTGCGTGAGAACGGGCGAGTACGTCAGGCTTCGTCGGGTTCGACG
>DASSBT010000013.1:0-25444 GCA_035698465.1 Agromyces sp.
CCGAAGGCTCGGGTGTGGTCGGGCGTCGTCGGGCGGGGCCTTCGGCCCGGACGACCGCGGCCATCCACGAGGAAGACGAGCACGCCGCGCACAACTACCACCCGCTGCCCGTCGTCGTGGAGTCGGGCGAGGGCGCCTGGGTGACGGATGTCGATGGCCGCCGCTACCTCGACTGCCTCGCCGCGTACTCGGCCGTGAACTTCGGGCACGGCAACGCGCGGCTCGTCGAGGCGGCGCGCGAGCAGCTCGACCGCATCACGCTCACGAGCCGCGCGTTCCACAACGACCGCCTCGGACCGTTCGTCACGGAGCTCGCTGCGCTCTGCGGCAAAGACCTGGTGCTGCCGATGAACACCGGCGCCGAGGCCGTCGAAACAGCCATCAAGGTGGCGCGGGCCTGGGGCTACCGGGTCAAGGGCGTGGCTCCGGATGCCGCGAACATCGTCGTCATGACGGGCAACTTCCACGGGCGCACCACGACGATCATCTCGTTCAGCGACGACCCCGACGCACACGACGACTTCGGGCCGTACACGCCGGGCTTCCGCGTGGTGTCCTACGGGGACTCTGCGTCGGTCGAGGCCGCGATCGACGAGAACACCGTGGCGGTGCTCGTCGAGCCGATCCAGGGCGAGGCGGGGGTCCTCGTGCCGCCCGCCGAGTTCCTGCCGGCGTTGCGTTCGCTCTGCACCGAGCGCAACGTGCTGATGATCGCCGACGAGATCCAGTCGGGGCTCGGCCGGGTGGGCGCGACGTTCGCGTGCGACCTCGTGGGTGTGGTGCCCGACCTGTACCTGCTCGGCAAGGCGCTCGGCGGCGGCATCGTGCCCGTGTCGGCGGTGGTGGGCGACCGCGACGTGCTCGGCGTGATCCAGCCCGGGCAGCACGGCTCGACCTTCGGCGGCAACCCGCTGGCTGCGGCTGTGGGGCTCGAGGTGGTGCGCGTGCTCGCGACGGGTGAGCCGCAGGCGCAGGCTCGTGCGCTCGGCGCGCGACTGCACGAACGGCTCGCGTCACTGGTGGGGAGGGGCGTGGTCGCAGTGCGCGGCGCGGGCCTCTGGGCGGGCGTCGACATCGACCCCGCACTCGGAACCGGCCGTGAAGTGTGCGAGGCGCTCATGCGCCGCGGCGTGCTCGCGAAGGACACGCACGGTTCGACCATCCGTCTCGCGCCACCGATCGTCGTCGAGCCGGCCGACCTCGACTGGGCCGTCGACCAGCTCGAGGCGGTGCTCGGCGAGCTCGCCCAGTAGGTCTCGATACGCGTCGCGCTGCGCGCGGCGCTACTCGACCGACGGGTGGCGCGACCGGCTCAACCCGCGGCGACGGTGATCGAACCGTTCGACGTTCGAAGGTCGAGCGTGAACTCCCCGTCGGGATCACTCGGAATCTCGATGTCGGTGCGTCCATTCGACGTCTCGGTCGACACCTGGTAGCCCGCCGTGGGAACCGTGAGCTCGATCGAACCGTTCGAGGTGCTCGCCTCGACGTCCTGCGGCTCGCCGAGTTCGAGTTCGATGCCGCCATTCGATGTCGACACCCGCACACCGTTGCCGGTCAGGTCTCGACCGATGATGCGTCCGTTGCTCGTCTCGGCATCGACCGTGCCGGCGACATCCTCGAGCTCGATGCGTCCGTTGCTCGTCTGCACCTCCACGTCGCCGACGGCAGTGAGCTCGACCGCCCCGTTCGAGGTCGAGCCGCGCACATCGACCCCGGCCGGCAGTTCGATGGTGTACGCGACCGAGCACCGGCGACCGCAGTCGCCGAGCACGAGCGTGTCCCCGTCGACCTCATGCGTCTCGCCGTCGGGGCGGTCGCCACGGTAGGTCACGGTGCGCTCGACGCTCACCTCGGCTGTTCCATCTGCGCCACGGATCGTCACGCTCCCCTGCGGATCCTCGATGCGGATCGTACTGATCTCGTCCTGCACCGTCGCGGAGTCGCTGAACTGCTGGGGCGGAGCGAGCAGGGCGCACCCTGCCAGCGCTCCCGCCCCGAGCGCGGCCATCGCTGCTGCAGCCAGTGTCCGTCGGATCATCGTTGCTCGGATCCTACTCATCGCTCTCATCCCCCGGGGTCAGTCCACCACCACTGGCCGAACGCCACAAGTGAGCTCGGAGCGTCGGGGCCTCGATATGCGCTCCGCTACTCGACCGCCGTGGCGGGGGAGCGTGCGGCCGGCGCCGCGTCAGCGGCCGAGGAATGCGAGCAGCGCCTCGTTCACCTCGTCGGCGTGTGTCCAGAGCAGCCCGTGCGGTCCGCCTTCGATCTCGACGTAGTCGGCCTCGGGCAGGCGCTTCCTGAACTCCCGCGCCGACGCGTCGATGGGCACGATGCGGTCGGCGGTGCCGTGCATGATGAGCGACGGCACATCGAACTTCGCGATGTCGTCGCGGAAGTCCGTGAGCCAGGTGTCGATCACCGCCGAGGTCGCAAACCAGGATGCCGCGGTCGCAACCGCCCAGCTCGCCCGCATGGCCTCCTCGCTGATGCGCGAACCCGAGAGCTCGTCGAAGTTGTACTGGTTCTCGATGAAGCCCATGAGCCACGCGAAGCGGTCTTGCGTCGCCGCCGCCTTCAGGTCGTCGAAGTCGACGGCCGCCCCGGTGGGGTTGTCGTCGGACTTGCGGAGGCACGGGAGGATCGAGCCGATGAACGCCGCCTTCGCGATGCGCGCGCTGCCGTGCGATCCGAGATACCGGGCGACCTCGCCGGTGCCCATCGAGAATCCGACGAGCACCGCGTCGCGCAGGTCGAGGGTGTCGAGAAGAGTCTTCAGGTCGGCGGTGAACGTGTCGACGTCGTAGCCGATCGTGGGCCGGCTCGAACGCCCGAACCCCCGTCGGTCGTAGGTGATCACGCGGTATCCGGCATCGAGGAGCGCCCTGGCCTGCTTCTCCCATGAGGTGCCGTCGAGCGGAAAGCCGTGGCTGAGCACGACCGGCTGCCCTTCGCCGTGGTCCTCGTAGTAGAGCTCGATGGGCGCGGAGTTCTCCGTTCCGACAGTGATGAGTGGCATGAGGCAAGTCCACCACCGCCGACAGCACGGCACAAGTGCGCTCGGGTGCGGGGTCTCGATACGCGCTTCGCGCTACTCGACCGGCGGGAGGACCCGGGTCTAGGCTGCCCGCATGGGCAAGGTGACCGAACCGGCGCCGGGCGAGGCCGGTCCACCCGAGCCGGTCGTGAACGGCGTCGAGGCCGAGCGCGACACCCGCGCCGACCACGGTTTCTTCGGGCAGCCGCGCCCACTCGTGCACATCTTCGGCGTCGAGATGTGGGAGCGGTTCAGCTTCTACGGCATGCAGGGCATCCTGCTGCTCTACCTGTACTACTCGGTCGCCGACGGCGGCCTGGGCATGAACCAGGCGGATGCCGCGGGCATCGTCGGTGCCTACGGCGGCGCGGTCTACCTCTCGACGATCCTCGGCGCGTGGATCGCCGACCGCCTGCTCGGCTCGGAGCGCGTCCTCTTCTACAGCGCGATCGTCATCATGTGCGGTCACATCGCGCTCGCCGTCTTGCCCGGATTCCTCGGCGTCGGGGTCGGACTCGTGCTCGTCGCGTTCGGCTCGGGCGGGCTCAAGGCGAACGCCACGAGCGTCGTCGGCACGCTCTACTCCGAGCACGACCCGCGACGCGACGCCGGATTCTCGCTCTTCTACCTCGGCATCAACCTCGGCGCCTTCTTCGGTCCGCTGCTCACCGGGCTCGTGCAGGAGGCCTGGGGATTCCACTTCGGCTTCGCGCTCGCCGCGCTCGGCATGGCGTTCGGCCTGGTGCAGTACGCGTTCGGTCGCCGAGGGCTGCCGCCCGAGGCATCCGTCGTCCCGAACCCACTGCCGCGGAGCCGGGCCGGGCTCGTGATCGGCATGGCCGCGGCATCCGTGGTGCTCATCGCCGTGCTGGTGCTCACGGGTCTCGTGAACGTCGGGAACCTCGTCGGCTGGGTCATCGGCGGCACGATCGTGGCGACCGTCGCGTACTTCATCGTGATCCTGCGGAGCCATCGCATCACCTCGACCGAACGCAGTCGGGTGTACGCGTTCATCCCGCTGTTCATCGCGAGTGTCGCCTTCTGGTCGCTGTACCAGCAGCAGTTCACCGTGCTCACGATCTACTCCGACGAGCAGTTGAATCGCAACATCTTCGGCTGGGAGATGCCCGTGCCGTGGGTGCAGTCGATCAACCCGATCTTCATCATCATCCTGTCGGGCGTGTTCGCTGCGATCTGGACGAAGCTCGGCGATCGGCAGCCCTCGACGCCCATCAAGTTCGCCCTCGGCACGGTGATCATGGGGTTGGCCTTCCTGCTCTTCCTGCCGTTCGCCGATGGCGGGCCGAACTCGACGCCCCTGCTCTGGATCGTGCTCATCCTGTTCGCGTTCACGGTCGCCGAGCTGCTGCTCTCGCCCGTCGGGCTCTCGGTGGCGACCAAGCTCGCACCGAAGGTGTTCCACACGCAGATGGTCGCGTTGTTCTTCCTCTCGGTCGCGCTCGGCACCGCGATCGCCGGGCAACTCGCGGAGTTCTACACGGTCGTGAACGAGGCGACGTACTTCGGCGTACTCGGCGCCATCGCGGTCGTGCTGGGTGCGGTGCTGTGGCTGATGCGCAAACCGGTGCTGCGGCTGATGGCCGGCGTGCGCTGACGCGGCCGGCTCGCGGTGCGGATGCCGGCGCCCTCTACGATGGTGCGAGCACGCATCGAGGGGAGAGCACGGATGTCGCGGGCCCTCGTCGTGATCCCCACGTTCAACGAGCGCGAGAACCTCGCCGATACGGTGGCGCGGGTGCGCGCCTCGGTGCCCGAGGCCGCCGTGCTCGTGGTCGACGACGCGTCGCCCGACGGCACCGGGGAGCTCGCCGACGAGCTCGCGGCGGCCGACGACGCCGTGCAGGTGTGCCACCGCACCGCGAAGAACGGGCTCGGGGCCGCCTACCTCGAGGCGTTCGCGTGGGCGCTCGAGCGTGGATTCGACCCGATCGTGCAACTCGACGCCGACGGTTCGCATCTGCCCGAGGAGCTGCCGAGGCTGCTCGCGGCGCTGGGGAGCGAAGGGGAATCCGCTTCGACAAGCTCAGCGAGAGGGCCGGGCTCAGCGAGCGGGCCGGGCTCGGCGAGCGGGAACGGCTCAGCGAGCGGGCGGCCGGTCGACCTCGTGATCGGGTCGCGCTGGGTTTCGGGCGGTTCGATCCAGAACTGGCCCAGGCACCGCGAACTGCTCTCCCGGTGGGGAAGCGCGTATGCGCGCCGGATGCTGCGGCTCGACACGCGCGATGCCACGGCCGGATACCGGGTGTTCCGCGCGGATGCGCTGCAGCGCATCCGGCTCGACGACGTGCACACGCGCGGCTACGGCTTCCAGGTCGACATGCTGTGGCACGCCCGCGAGGCGGGTCTCAGGGTCGTCGAGGTGCCGGTGACCTTCATCGAGCGCATTCGCGGGCGGTCGAAGATGAGTCCGGCGATCGTGCTCGAGGCGATGGTGCGAATCAGCTGGTGGGGCATCCGGAGCCGGTTCCGACGACGCCGCTGACGGCGTGATCAGCCCGCGAGGAGCAGCGGATCGGCCACGAGGCGATCCCGCGCCCGCCGCCTCGCCCCGTGGAACGCCGCGTCGGCGCCGACGCGGGCCGGCGCGATGGCCGGGATCGCCACGAGGGCACCACCGCCGAGCGTCGGACGATTGGCCCGGTACGCCGTGTCGATGTCGTCGATGAGGCGCCCCCAATACCCGCCGACCACGACGATGGCCGGGTCGACCGCAGGCGTGACCAGTTGCAGGGCGCGGCCGATCCAGCGCGCGGCGTCGAGCCACGACCAGCGGGCGCGATCATCCGCCGCCTCGATCCGGGTCACGAGCTCCTCGAGCGCTGCGACCCGCCCGTGGGCGTCGGCGAAGCCACCGAGCCCCGCGCGCTCGAGCACCTGCTCGGACGAGGCGACCGTGGCGAGGCATCCGCGTTGACCGCATTCGCACTGGATTCCGTCCTCCGCGACCGGCAGGTGTGCGAGCGTCGACGATGCCAGCCCATGGGCGCCGAGCAGCGGCACGCCGCGGGTCACTGCCGCCGACATGATGCCGGTGTCGCCGGCGAGGTAGAGGAGGTCGGCGATGCCGAACTCGATGTGCTCGGCGGATGCCGCGGCGAGCGCCGCCGGCTCGAGCGTGAGCGGAAGCAGCAGCGTCGCCTCGACGGCAGCGAGGGCGTCGACGCGGGCGCGCAGCTCGCCGGGCACATCGACCGGGTCGACACCGAATCGCGGGTCCATGATGACGACCGGCGGCGCGCCCGCAACGGCACCGTCGACGAGCACGGTCACGTCGGCGACCGGATGCCCCGACCGCGCGGTCTGGGCGAGGGCACGTGCAAGCGCCGTGCCGAGCGCGTCGAGGGCGGAGGCGGAGGTCTCGGGCGCATCGACCGGAACCGTGAACCGCGCGAGCTCCTCGCCCGACAGGCTCGCGACGGTGGCGATCGCGTCGTCGGCCCCGATCAGGGCCGTGACCAGCACGTGGTCGGCGGCCGAGAGCGAGAGCGGCGCCGCTCGACCGTCGCCGGTCAGTTCGTTCTCGGCGGGACGCAGCACCCCGGCGTCGATGAGGCGGGCGGTGAGGCCTGCGATCGCCCCGCGACCGAGCCCAGTGGCCGACGCCAGCTCGCTTCGCGTGGCCGGCCCGTGCTCGACGAGATGCTCGAGCACGAGGACGGCATGGTCGAGATGCGCGATCGGCTCCGTCGATTCGGGAACCGAGGTCTCATCGACGTTCGTCATGTCGCAAGCATGGAGTCGGGGGACTCTACGCGCACGTACCCCGTTCGGGGGCCTCGCGACCGTGCCCGACGCTCCCAACCTGCTTCTCCCGGCTGACTACGACACTGATGCTGTGGTGGCATCAGTGTCGTAGTCGCCGCAGACCCGTGGTCGACACGCTCGAAGCGGGGGTTCGGAGGATCGGTCGGGTGGCGGCGACGAATGGTCGGGTGCCCGCGGCATCCGGAAGCCAGGCTGAAGTTCCACCCCCAAGGAGCGCCATGTCCACCAACACGCTTTCGACACCCGTTGTCGAGCACGTCACCGAGACGACGACCCCCGCCGTCCGCCCCGCCGCCTGGTTCGCCGTCGTGTCGCTCGGCCTCGGGATCTTCACGCTCGTCGCGAGCGAGTTCCTGCCGGCGAGCCTGCTCTCGCCGATCGCGGCCGAGCTCGCGATCACCGAGGGAGCCGCAGGGCAACTCGTCACTGCGACGAGCATCATCGGCATCATCGGCGGGCCACTTGTCGTCTCTGTGCTGCCAGGGGTGGATCGCCGGTGGGTGATGACCGGGCTCACGACGCTCGCGATCGTGTCCAACGTGCTCGTGGCGATCGCGCCGGTCTTCGGGCTCATGCTTGCCTCGCGGCTGCTGCTGGGTATCTCGATCTCGGGATTCTGGGCGATGTCGCTCGCCGTCACCGCACAGCTGGTGCCGGCCGATCGCCTCGGTCGTGCCATGACGATCGTGAATGCCGGGGTGTCGCTCGCCACCATCGCCGCGGTGCCGGCCGGCGCCTTCCTCGGCGAGCTGCTCGGGTGGCGGGCCGTGTTCCTGATCGCCGCCGCGGCCGGCGTGTTGGCCCTCGCGGCGCAGCTCGCCACGCTGCCATCGGTACCACCGAGCGGCGCGCCGGGCATCCGCACGCTGCTGCAGACGGCGCGCACGCCGGTGGTCGCTGTCGGCATCCTCGCGATCGTCCTCATCGCGGGCGGCCACTTCATGAGCTTCACGTACCTGCGGCCGGCCTTCGAGCTGATCGACGGACTCACCCCCGCGCTGTTGGCGCTGCTGCTCGTGGTGTACGGCGTCGGCAACTTCGTTGGCAACCTCGCCGCCGGCCCGATCGCCGATCGCCGGTTGCCAGTGCTCGTCATCGCGGCCCCCGTCGCGATCGGCGCAGCCACCGTGCTCTTCGCGCTCACGGGGTCGTCCTTCGCGTTGGCGATCGTGACGGTATTCGTCTGGGGCGTCGGCTTCGGAGCGGTGCCCACGATGGTGCAGACCTGGATCGCGCACGTCGTCCCCGAGCGGCTCGAGAGCGCCGGCGGACTGGTCGTCGCCGCGTTCCAGGTGGCCATCACCATCGGGGCGGCGGTCGGCGGGCTCCTCGTCGACTCGGCCGGCGTTCAGGTCGCGCTCATCGGGAGCGGCATCGCGGTGGTGCTCGGGGCGGGCGTGCTGAGCTCGGCGCGGGCCCGCTGACGCGCCGCTACGCCACGGTCGCCGCTGCGGCGGCGCGTCGCCAGTGGCTCGGCGCGACGCCCGCGTGCCGGCGGAACGCACGGCTGAAGCCCGCGTCGCTCTCGTAGCCCAGTCGGTAGGCGATGTCGGTCACAGAGACGCCCGCTCGCAGCATCCGCTCGGCTCGCTCCATCCGCACCCGCGTGAGGTAGCGAGCCGGGGTGTCGCCCACCGCATCGCGGAACTGCTCGGCGAACTGCGACCGCGAGGCGCGGGCGAGGCGGGCGAGCGAGGCAACCGTCCAGGGTGAGCCCGGCTCCTCGTGGATCGCGTCGAGCGCTCGCGCGAGGTGCGGGTCGCGAGCGGCGGCGAGCCAATTGCGGGCGTCGCCGCAGCCCTGCTCGAGCCAGATGCGAACGGCGGCGGATGCCACGACATCGGCGAGCCGCTCGATCACGGAGCCGCTGCCGGGTCGGTCGCTCGCCGCTTCGCGGTGCATCGTCTCGAGGAGGGACGCGAAGATCGGCTCGTGAACGCGGAAGCCGCAGGTGAAGAGCACGCGGGGCATCGCGTGCGTCGCGATCGCGTCGGCACCGTTCAGGGCGAGCGAACCGCTGAGCAGGCGTGTCGCGCGGCTCGCCACCAGCACGGCGGGCCCGCCCTGCGGCATCATCACGAAGTCGCCGGCCTGCATGCCCAGCGGTTCGTCGCCGTCGGGCCGCAGCTCGACCGCACCGTTCACGACGTAGTGGAAGCGGATGCCGCGTCCATCGTCGAGGCGGCGGCCACCGGTCGGCAGCTCACTGTGGCCGAACTCGAGCACGCTCCAGCGCAGGCGTTCGAGCACCGCATCGATGCTGCGTTCGGCATCGACGATCACGTCGGTGGCAGGGCCGGCATCGATCGCGCTCATGAGAGCTTCAAGCGCGCGGGACGTGGGATCATTCCCTGCGCTCGTGCATCGACGGAACCCTGCTTCTCCTCGGCCGACTACGACACTGATGCAGTTTTTGCATCAGTGCCGTAGTCGCCGCAACCCGTTGACGCATCCGGTCGTGCGACGTAGACCGGAGATTGCGACAGGTTGTTCGCGCAGTTCGGCGAGTGCCGGCACCAGTGGGCTCGGCCGAGCACCACGGAAGGAGACGACATGACGGTGAAGCTGAATCAGACCGGACTCCGCCATGCACGATCGCTCGTGCGCGACGGCAAGGTCGTGCGCGACGAGCGCGACGACTGGAGCGAGCACGCTCCGAGTGCCGACGAGGAGAACGCGTTCATAGAGAAGCACGGCTGGGGCGAATACAGCAAATGGCACCTCGGCGTCGACGACGACGAGGACCGCGACACCAAGGGGCACTACAGCTTTCCGTACGGCGACTTCTCGAAGGTGCACCGCGGTGGCGTGATCTCACTCGAGAGCCGCGCCGGCCAGTACGACCACGATGAGATCCGCGACGAGGCCAAGAAGCTCCTCGAGCTCATCGACGACGAAGACTAGACGACGAGGACTGAGGAGACGACATGGCGACCGTGAAGGCTCGAACCCCGCGCGATGAACGCCGTGAGGCGCGGTCAGCCGTCGCCGCGGCACGCGCGGCCGAGAAGGAGTCGAAGAAGCTCGCGAAGACGCTGAAGGGCGAGAACCGCACGCGGTTCGAATCGATGACGGCCGGTGCGCGAGAGTTGACGCGGGTGGCCGAGGCCGAGGTGCGGGAGCGCCCGTGGCACGCCGCCCGAATGGCCAGGCGGGCATCGGCGCGACTCGAGAAGGCATCGATCCGCGCGACTTCATCCGGAGACGCGCGACGCCGCGCGCTCCAACATGAGCGGGCGGATGACGCGAAGGCCCGTGCGAAGACGATCAAGCACCGTCGCAACCAGGCGAAGTTCGCGAAGAAGATGGCGAAGTTCGTCGCGGTGCGCACGATCGCGGCATCCGTCACCACTCCGACCGACGCCGAGCAGCGGAAGCAGGACCGCAAGAACGCACGCCGTCGCACTCGCGACTGACGGCCGACCGCACCGCGCCTACGGGCACGCCCTGACCCGGCGCGAGGGGTGACCTGCCGATCGGAGCGGCGGTGGCCTCCGAATGGCGCATCGAGAATGGGTAATTCTCCGGATGCCGCGAGCACGCGGCATCCGTAGCTTCGGTGTCATGGATCTCGCCGTGCTTGCCGGCGTCCTGTCGACCGGCCTCTTCGCCATGAGCTACCTGCCCATGCTGGTGAAGGCCGCGCGCACGAGGGACCTGTCGTCGTACAGCCTCGGCAACCTCGCGATCACCAACGTCGGCAATGCCGTGCATTCCGTCTACGTATTCAGCCTGCCGCTCGGGCCGATCTGGTTCCTGCACACGTTCTACCTCGTCGCCTCGGCGCTCATGCTCATCTGGTTCTACCGGTTCCGGGTGTCGCGCACTCCGCGGAGCGTGCGCACCTTGCCGCCTGCCGAAGCCGGCAGTACCGTGATCGATATCTGACGGGCGCCGGCATGCTGCCCGGGCGCGCGACGCTCGCCGCCGGAGGTTCTCATGGCTTCCCCTGTGCTTCTCGAACGCGGACCGGATGACCGTCGGGGCCGCCCGATGACCGGTCGTGCCACGCTGTTGCGGAAGCTGAAGCGGCGGTATGAGAACCTGCCCCTTCCGGCGGGGCAGGCCGGCGGGATCGTTGCCGTCATGGTGCTCGAACGAATCCGACCGGCGCCGATTCGGGGACCCGCGATCCTGCGATGCACTGCGGGGGTCATTGCGCTCGCGGCGGGCTGCGCGCTGAACGCGTGGGCTCTCGCGGAGCGTCGCCGTCGCACGTCAGGCGAGTTCGACCTCGAACACCCGCAATCCCTCGTGACGACCGGGCCGTACGCCATGAGTCGACACCCCATGTACGTCGGGTGGTGGCTCATCCACCTCGGCTCCGGTCTGCTGCGCGGCTCGGCGTGGGTGGCCGTGACCATGCCGGCCGCGGTGCTCGTCGAGCACGCGGGCGTTCTCGCCGAGGAGCGAGCGCTCGATCGCGAGTTCGGCGCCGAGTTCGCGAGGTATCGCGAGGAAGTTCCGCGGTATCTCGCGTGGCGGCGGCATCCGAATGCGGCAGGTCGGCAGCGCTGACCTGGTTCGCGACGCACCGCGTTCGGGCGGAGGAGTCGGCTCACCACTTGAATCCGGGCCGAGACCGGCGCAGAGTAGGAATGAGCGATGGAGGTTCCCATGCGCGATGCGATGGAGTATCCCGATGTCATCCCGATCCTGTCTCGAGGCAAGCATCGTTCGCCACGACGCGGGGCGTGCTTCATGGAGTACGCGTCATACCTCGCGGGCGAGCGCTGGAGCGACCACCCTGCGTGCACGCAGGGCACCCTCGCGCACCTCGCCCGGATGGTGAACGATCGCACGAGCGATGCCGCTCGTGCCAGGCTCACGCCGCTGCTTCCGGAGGTCATCGGCCTGACGAGCGACGACCCGCTGCTCGACGTCGTGCTGGCCGTGCGTGCCGCACACGCCGCGTTGCCGATTGCGGCCGAGGAGCATCAGCGCCCGCAGGCGGTCGCGTTGCATGTGGCGCTCGCGGCCCTCGCGGAACGCGGAGACGCGCTCGCCGTGGAGTCGAGCGAACTGGCGCGGGCTGCCCTGCGCGCCGTCCCCGCCGCCGATGCATGGGCGACCCGGTTCATCGCTCGGGTCGGTCCGGTGCGCCGCGCCGGCATGAGCGTGCGCCAGTGCCGGGACATCGTGACCATCGCCGTCAACGGGATCGCGCAGGCGTGCGTCGGTGATCGCGATGATCGACTCGTCGCGCTGCTCACGGCTGCGGTATCCGACACGGCGCGCTTCGTCGACGCGGAGCGCGCGCCCGCGAGCATCCCTCGCGCCGAGCACGCGCCCGCGAGCATCCCTCGCGCGGAGCACGCTGCTATTTCGTGACGCTGCTGCGCGCTGTGGGCTTGGCGGACGATCGCTTCGCCGTGGCCGTGGCCTTCTTCGCCGCCGTCGAAGACCGAGGTGTGCGCACCGTCTTGGGGGTCGACGCGGTCGCCCGCTCCGCGGCATCCGCCATCGGCTTCGCCATCGGCATGAGGCGCGTGAGCTGCGTGACGTGCTGCGGGCCGAGCTCGTCGAGGGTCGAGACCTCGAGCAGCTTCATCGTGCGCTCGATCTCGCTGCGCAGGATCTCGATCGTGCGGTCGACGCCGCGGCGGCCACCGGCCATGAGCCCGTAGAGGTACGCGCGGCCGATGAGGGTGAACCGAGCGCCGAGCGCGATCGACGCGACGATGTCGGCGCCGTTCATGATGCCCGTGTCGACGTGCACCTCGAGGTCGCTGCCGACCTCGCGCACGACGTGCGGCAGCAGGTGGAACGGGACCGGCGCGCGGTCGAGCTGACGACCCCCGTGGTTCGAGAGCACGACCCCGTCGACGCCCCGGTCGGCGAGCAGCCGGGCGTCCTCGACGGTCTGCACGCCCTTGACGACGATCTTTCCGGGCCACATCTCGCGGATGATGTCGAGGTCGTCGAACGAGATCGTCGGGTCCATGGCGGCGTCGATCAGCTCGGCGACCGTGCCGCCGGTCGAGGTGAGCGACGCGAAGGTGAGCGGCGGGGTGGTGAGGAAGTTGATCCACCAGGCGGGCCGGGGGAGCGCGTTGAGCACGGTGCCGACGGTGAGCTGCGGCGGGATCGAGAAGCCGTTCCGCCTGTCGCGCAGGCGTGCTCCGGCCACCGGAGTGTCGACCGTGAAGAAGAGCGTGTCGAAGCCAGCGGATGCCGCACGCCGAACCAGCTCGTACGAGATCTCGCGATCGCGCATGACGTAGAGCTGGAACCAGTTACGGCCGTCGGGGTTCGCGGCCTTCACATCTTCGATCGACGTCGTGCCGAGCGTCGACAGCGTGAACGGGATGCCGGCCGCGCGGGCGGCACCGGCGCCGGCGACCTCGCCCTCGGTCTGCATCATGCGAGTGAAGCCGGTGGGCGCGATGCCGAAGGGCAGCGCGCTCGTGCCGCCGAGCACCTCGCGCGTCGTGTCGACCACGGGCACGTTGCGCAGGATCGACGGGTGGAACTCCACGTCGAGGAACGCCTGCCGGGCACGCGCCAGCGACAACTCTCCCTCGGCGGCGCCCTCGGTGTAGTCGAACGGCGCCTTCGGCGTGCGCCGCTTCGCGATTGCGCGGAGGTCGGCGATCGTGAGCGCCTGCGCGAGCCGGCGGTCGGTCGGGTTGAGCGTGGGCTTCTTGAACTGCATGAGCTGTGCCAGCTCGCGCGGGTTCGGGATCTGTCGCTTCACCATGGTGTGTTCCTCTCAGTGAGCGGGGTCGATGAACGTCTCGGCGTAGTACCCAGAGATGTGGTCGTGGATGCGGGTGCGGGCGGCCGCGGCATCCGCTGCCCTGATCGCGTCGACGATGCCGCGGTGCTCACGACGCAGACGGGTGGATGTCGCGGCCCAGTCGGAGATCGTGGCGAGGCCGGCGAGCGCGTAGCCCTCGATGCCGCTGCGCAGGCCCGCCATGGTGGCGGTGATCACCTGGTTGCCGGACGCCTCGGCCAGCGCCAGGTGGAATGCCGCGTCGAGCGCGAGGAACTCGGGCGGGCTGAGCTCGGGGGAGTCCATCGCGTCGAGCAGGCGTTCTGCGGCCGTGAGGTCGGGCGCATCGACGTGCTCGGCGCGCGCGGTATCGACCGCGTCGGCGAGGTCGGCCGCCACCGACGACTCGAGGATGAGCCGTGTGCGCACGATGTCGGCGACGGGGAAGCCGCGCGCCGCGACCTGCAGCCGCATGAGCGCGCTCATTCCGCCGCCGGGTGTCGAGATGATGATCGCGCCGGCATTCGGACCCGAGCCCGCGTGCGTGCGGATCAGCCCGAGCACCTCGAGCACCCGCAACGCCTCGCGCACGCTCGAACGGCCGACCCCGAGCTCGGCCGAGAGCGCGCGCTCGCCGGGAAGCCGGTCGCCGGGGGCCAGCGTGCCCTCGACGAGCTGTGTCTCGACGTGCTCGAGCACGGCCTGCCACGCGCGGGGCACGGGCGGGCTGGGCTCCCCGAGTTCGTCGAAAGGAGCGGCGACGGATGCCGCAGCGACGTCGGTCAACATCTCGCCCTCCCCGCGCGTCCCGATGTGGTCTGACCACACTACCAGATGTGGTCAGACCACACGTGACGACCCGTTACGGCACGATCACGGCGCGACCGCGCAGGGTTCCGTCGTGCAGGCGCCGGTAGGCCTCTGGCGCCTCGTCGAGTGAGAACTGCTCGGTCTCCACCTGCACGAGGCCGGCCCGTGCCAGCTCGAACACCTCGAACAGCTCCGACCGAGAGCCCCAGTACGGGGCCCGCACCGACGAGTCGTAGGGTGCGGCGAGCATGCCGCTCGGCAGGGTGCCCGCCCCGACGCCGATGAGCACCTGGTCGCCCTCGACCGCGATCATGGCGTGACCCGAGTCGAGCGTCGCCTGGATGCCGACGAAGTCGAAGACGGCCGTCGCGCCCCGCCCGCGAGTGAGCTCCTTCACTCGTTCGGCGGCCTCGCCATCGGAGGGGAAGACGTGGTGCGCCCCCATCTCGGTGGCGAGCTTCAGCTTGTCGACGTTCACGTCGAGCGCGATGACCATCGACGGCGTCAGTGCTCGCAGCAGCTGGATCGCGACGTGCCCGAGGCCCCCTGCCCCGATCACGACGGCCGTCGAGCCCGGCACGAGTTTCGGCAGTGACATCATGATCGCGTGGTACGGCGTCAAACCGGCATCCGTCAATGCCACGTTCGCGACCGGGTCGAGGTCGCCGAGCGGCAGCAGGTGCCGTGCGTTCGGAACGAGCATGTACTCGGCCATCGACCCGGGCGCGCCGAGTCCGGGTGGCGCGATGCCGAGCTCGGCCGCGCGCTCGCAGTAGTTCTCCTTGCCCTGGGCGCACTGGTAGCAGCGACCGCAGCCTTGCGGCCCGTACACCGCGACGGATTCGCCGAGCTCGAGCCCCGTGACCCCTTCGCCGAGCTTGTCGACGATGCCGACGCCCTCGTGTCCGAGGGTCAACGGCAGCCCGTAGATGTACTGCTCCTCGGGGAGGCCCATGATGAAGCTGTCGGAGTGGCAGGCGCCGGCCGCCGTCACCTTGAGGCGCACCTGCCCGGGACCCGGCTCAGGCGTCTCGATCTCGACCAGCTCGGGCTCGGCACCGATCTCGCGATACTGCAGGGCCTTCATTTCGCGTCCTCCGTTCATTGGCAACACCGTGCGGCTTCGGCACCCCACCAGTCTCCCCTGCGGATGCCGGATGTCGCAGGGGTTCCCCTTCTCATCCCGCTCGGGCAGGGTGGAGGGGTGAGCGCGTATGCCAATCCAGACCGACCGGGCCAGCGACTGAGCGATGCCGAGCGTGATGCCGCCGTCGGACACCTTGCGGCCGCCCAGGCCGAGGGGCGCCTGACCGCCGCCGAGTACCAGGAGCGCGAGCACGCCGCCCGAAGCGCGGTGACCCGCGCCGACCTCGTGCCGCTCTTCGCGGACCTGCCCGAGACGGCGACTGCAGCGGAGCAGCTGCCGCGCTCGACCGCGGCGACGGCGCAGACACCGGCATACGCACCCGTGGTGCCACCCATCGGCGACTATGGCGACGGTGCGCGACCGAGCTGGGCGAGCTCTCGAGCGCTCGGCGGCACGACCGGCGCGACGGTGATGGCGCTGGTGCCGTTCGTCGCGCTCGGGTTGTTCTTCCTCTTCGGGTTCGTCGGCAGCTTCGCCTGGTCGTGGTTGTGGTTCCTGCTCATCCCGATCGCGGGCATCGTCATCTACGGCCCGGGCGCCGACGCCCGGCGCACCCGGCGTTAGGCGGGCCTGGTTCGCTCAGTCCTTCTTCGGGCGAATGCGGATGCGATTGCGGTTGTCTTCGGTCTCGTCGAGTTCGACGACGCCGCCGCGCGACTTCACGAAGTCGGTGAACGATCCGAACCCGAGACGGCGCTCCTGGAAGCTCGGATCCATGCGCAGCATCTGGTTCTTCACCGCACTCGACGGCTGCCACTCCTCGTCGTTCTTCGCGCGCAGCAGCTCGAGGGCCTTCAGCAGCAGGCGGCCGGGGTTGCGGGTGCCGGTCGCCGGGGCAGCCTCGTCGGCGCCGTTCTCCTTCGCACCCGACTTCGTCGACGCCTTCTTGCCGGATGCCGCGGGCGGCTCGACTTCGGCGGCAGCCGGCTCGGCGGCAGCATCTGTCGCGGCGGCAGCCGGCTCAGCAGCGGCATCCGTCGCCTTCGCCTTCACCGAACGCGACGAGGCACGGCGACTTCGAGGCGCAGCGGACGCCGCGGGCTCGGGTTCGGGTTCGGGCGCGGGCGCGGCGACCTGCGGCTCAGCCTCGTCGTCGGCGACGGCGGCATCCGTTGCGAGCAATGTGTCGTAGTCCGCGAACTCGTCGCAGGCGGCCGTGAGCGCGCGGGCCGTTCCGCCGGCGACGCCGATGCCCACGACGTACCGCCCGAGCCGCTTCGACTTCTGCGCGAGCGCGACGTAGTCGGAGTCGCCCGCGACGATGACGATGTGCGTGAGGTCCTCGATGCGGAACATGTCTTCGACGGCGTCGACCGAGAGGCGGATATCAGCGCCGTTCTTCGTCGCCGACAGCGGGAACAGCTGCACGAGGTCGACCGCCCGGTCGATCAGTTGCCCGCGATAACTCGCGTTCACCGGGGTCGACCAGTCGGCGTAGGCGCGGGCGATCGCGATCGTGCCGAATGTCGCGGCGAAGTCGAGCACGGCGTCGATGTCGACGGTCGCGGCCGCGAGCTTCTTCACCGTCTCAGGGCTCGATGCCGCGGTCTTGCGCGACGTGTCCTTGCGGTAGGCGCCGTCGCCGTGCACCTGGTCGTAGCGCGAGATGACGATGTTGTCGAAGTCGAAGTACAGGGCAACGCGGGGTTCTGCCGAAGCGGGCATGTCGACCTTCCGTCGATGGGCGTTGTTCTCGATGCTAGACCCGCGCGCCGAACGGGGTCTCGCCGGCGGGCTGCGTCACCCCGACGGTCGATGCGTGACGGCCGCCCTGTAGTTCCCCGTGTTGCCTTCGGGTGTGTTGTCGTTCACGCCGAGCCAGAGCCGGCCGCCGACCGGGCACTCGTAGGTGGTCGCGAGCCCCACGTTGAAGGCATCGTCCACCGTGTCGAGGCTGCCGAGGAGCGCCAAGGGGTGCGCCCAGCCGACGACTCCCGAGTCGGAGTGCTCACCCGAGAGCATCCCGTCGGGTCCAGAGTTCGTGTTCTCCGTCTCGAACCAGGCCTGCCCGCTCGCTCGGATGTTGAATGTGTCGCCGGCGGCGCACGAGATGTCCGTGTCCGTCCAGGCCTGGTCGACCTCGACCGTGACCTCTGTCATCGTGGGCTGTCCACCGTTGCCCTGGCCATTGCCGTCCGGAGGCGCGCCGCTGTCGGGGCTCAGCAGCAGCGCCGCGGCCACGCCACCGCCGACGGCGACGACCGCGATCGCCGCCGCGATGAGCCACGCCTTCCGGTGGACCGGCCGCGCCTGTGCGGCCGGTTCCTCCGGGGTGGGGGCGATGTCGAAGAGGTGCGTGTCCTCGCCGCGGAGATAGAGCACGGGCGTGATCCACTCGAGTGTTCCGCGACTGAGGCCGAGGATGCCGATGCGTCCGCTGCGCACCGCCTCGTCGATGCCGCGACCATGCGCGAGCGCCTTGTAGAACCCTCGGGCGAATGCGATGGCGGCGTCGTCGCTGATCGAGTACTGCATCGCGGCGACCGCTCGGATGCCGCTGTGGGCGAGCGCCGCCGCCGTGCCGGAGAAGAGATCGAGGGTGCCGGATGCCCCGGACTGGCACGAGTTGAGCACCACGAGGCGCGGCGTCGGCTCCGCCTCGTCGAGGAGGTCGGCGAGCCTCGACGCCGGAACGTAGTCGGCGCGGCCGTTGCGTCCGACGAAGGCGAGCACGCCCTCGTCGGTCTCGGTGTCGTATCCGCCGTGGCCGATGAAGTGCAGCACGTGCCACTCCTCCTCGAGGAGCTGGTCGTGCACGCCGGTCCAGCTGACGTCGTCGAGCCAGTGCAGCTCGACCCGCCCTGCATCGAGGTGCGGTCGAAGCGCCTCCTCGAGGCGACCGCGCTCCGCCTCGACGTCGAGGCCCTGCAGACCCGCCGGCGACGAGATCATTCCCAGGACCTTGAGCGGCGGGGTGACCGTGAGCGCAGGCGGCGCGTACGGCGCCGGCACGTGGCGCACGAGCGGCTCCTTGAGGCAGAGGTATGACTGCGTCTCCGAATCGAACAGCGCCTCCCATGGCAGCGCGGCGAGGCCCGGCGCGTTCAGCCGGAGCGCGATCTGCACGCCCTTCCCGCGCTCGGCGGCGACCGCCGCGCTCGTGCGGTAGGCGGTGCGGATGTCGCCGGTGAAGGTCGCGTCGAACAGCCGCACGCCCACACCCTGCACCGCGGCCTCGGTGTCGGACACGATCCGGCGGCTCGAGACCGACGAGGACAGGATGCTCGCCTCGACGTGCGGCCGTTCCGAGACGAGCTCGTCGAGGTCGAGGGTGATCGTCTCGCTCGGTTCGCCGCCCCCGACGGACCGCAGGACGTGCACGACGTAGGTGTCGGGCTCCGGTCCGGGCGCCACGTCCAGCTCCATCGTCGTGTCCATCGGAAGCTCATCCCGGTCGGGACATCCACCGCATCGTCACCCGGAAGTTCGCCGACGAGCTCGCCGCGGCGATATAGGCGCCGACTTCGAGGCTGACCTGGATGCCGAACTCGACCTCGAGTTCGTCGGGCGGGTCCTCCTGCTGGCGCACCTGGCGGAGGAGCGACGTCACCGCCGGCCGCGCATGCCTGAGCACGTCGTCGAGGCTGCGGTGGGTGCGCTCGATGAGCTGGCCGGTCGGGATACCGCGGGTGGTGACATCCGGCGACGGATACGTAACGCCCATGCCCCCGTCGGCCACCTGGATGGTGACCTCTTCACCGTCCGCAGTCGTGAAGATCGCCAGTCGCTGCATGAGTTGGCCTCCGTCCTGCGGGTCCTCAAGGTGACCGTCTTCGCCCACGCGACCGTCACTCGGTGAGGGTGACCGTCGCCTGGAACTCGCCGCTGTTCCCGATGAGGTAGGTGTCGTTGATGCCCAGTTGTAGGGCGCCGCCTGCTGTGCAGGTATGCGTCGTGCCGCTGCCCACCGCGAACAGCTCGGGCGTCGTGTCGAACCCGCCGATGACCGAGGCGGTGTTCGCGTCGGCGTAGACCCGCGCGTCGGGGTGCTCGCCGCCGGTCAGGCCGTCGGGGCCGACCAGCGATTCCGCGCTGGCGTCGTGGTAGGCCTGGCCGCTCACGACGATGTCGAAGGTCTCGCCGGCGTCGCACCAGAGTCCGGTCGAGGTCCACTCGTTGTACATCGGCACCTGGAGGTCGACGGTCGTGGTGGAACCGCCCTGCTCAGTGGTGCCATCGTCCTCGCCGGTGTTGTCGGTGGTTCCACCGGTTGATTGCCCGGCGCCGAAGATGCCCGGATTCAGCACGAGCACCGCGGTGATACCGGCACCGACCGCGAGCGCCGCGATGACACCGACGACGATCCACGGCGCCTTCGATGGGCGCGGAGGCGGATGTGGCGTTCGCGTCGGCCCGCTCGCTGAGCCGCTGGGCCCGTTCCCTGAACCGCTGGGCCCGTTCCCTGAGCCTGTCGAAGGGAGCACCACCCGAGGCGGCGCAGGCGGTGTCGACGACGTGGCCGATGGCATCGTCGGCGACGTCGGCGACGTCGGCGCTGTCGGCACTGTCGCCGCCGTCGGCGCTCGCGCACCGGTGGCCGCCGTCGGCGGGAGGCGGTGCGCTGCGGCATCCGGCACCGGGCCCGTATGGATGATCGGAATCGCGGCCGCGGCCGGACCGGTCGCCGCTGAAGCGCGTGGCACCGCCTGCGTGACATCCACGTCGAAGAGGCGCGAGTCGTCGCCGCGCAGGTAGAGCACGGGCGTGACCCACTCGAGCGTGCCGCGGCCGATGCCGAGGATGCCGATGCGCCCGCTGCGCATCGCCTCGTCGATGGTGCGCCCGTGCGCGAGAGAGGTGTAGAAGCCGCGTGCGAAGGCGATCGCCGCCGAGTCGCTGATCGAGAACTGCATCGCTGCGACGGCCCGGATGCCGCTGTGGGCGAGCGCCGCGGCCGTGCCCGAGAACAGGTCGAGGGTGCCGGCCGCACCCGACTGGCACGAGTTCAGCACGACGAGCCGTGGCGTCGGCTCGGCCTCGTCGAGGAGGTCGGCGAGGCTCGAGGCGGTGACGTAGTCGGCACGGCCTTCGGGGCCGACGAAGGCGAGCACCCCCTCGTCGGTCTCGGTGTCGTATCCGCCGTGCCCGATGAAGTGCAGCACGTGCCACTCGTTCTCGAGCAGCTTGCCGTGCACTCCGGCCCAGGACACGTCGTCGAGCCAGTGCAGTTCCACCCGGCCGGCGTCGAGGTGATGTTGCAGGGCGCCTTCGAGGCGCTCGCGTTCGGCGCCCACGTCGAGGGCGGGCAGGCCACGCGGCGACGAGATCATCGCGAGGATCCGAAGGGGCGGCCGCACCGTGAGCGTCGGCGGCGCATAGGGCGCAGGCACTTGGCGAACCAGCGGCTCCTTGCGGCAGACATAGGTCTGCGTGTCGGGGTCGTACAGCGCCTCCCACGGCAGCGCCGCGAGCCCGGGGGCGGTCAGCCGCAGGGCGAGCTGCACGCCGCGGCCCCGCTCGGAGGCTACGGCCATGCTGGTGCGGTACGCGGTGCCGATGTCGCCCGAGAACGTGGCCTCGAAGAGGCGCACCCCGACCCGCTGGATCGCCGCCTCGGTGTCGCTCATCACGCGCCGCGCCGAAACCGACGACGAGAGTACGCTCGCCTCGAGCAGGGGCCGCCGGTCGACGAGCTCGTCGAGGTCGAGCGTGATCGTCGCGCTCGGTTCTCCGCCCCCGACCGACCGCACCACGTGCACGGTGTAGGAGCCTGGTTCGGGGCCAGGCCCGATCTCCAACTCCATGACGGTGTTCATGGGCGTACCTTCTCGCACAGCGTACCGCTCGCCAACCGTGGCGGCACTGGTCGAAGGTCGGGGTGCGCCCTGAACGTCGGGTGCACTGAACGAGTGGCGGACTGGCGGCGCCGAAACCCGCTGCGGCGGTGGGCTCAGGCCGCCGCGACCACCGCGTTGTGCAGTTGGTCGGTGTCGATGCCGAACCGGCCGACGCCGCCGGCCACGTTCGTGAGCAACACGAAGCACACGCCGCGCGAGGGTGTGATCCAGAACTCGGTGCCCGCCCAGCCGCCGTGCCCGAAGGTGTCGGCTGCCAGCAGTCCCGGCGCCGAATGGCGGAGGTTCCAGGTGAAGCCCCAGTCCTGCCCGCGGCTCGCCGGGTACGGCTCGAGCTTCGGCAGGCCGGTGGTCAGCGGCCGCAGCATCGCCTCATACGTGACGGGCGCCACGAGCGACCCGTCGTTCCGCAACAGCGCGCTGCCGACGGCGAGCAGGTCGGCTGCGCGTCCGAGGAGCCCGGCTCCCGGATTCCGCAGCGCCGCGAACTGTTCGTAGTCGAGCCCGTGCTCGGCCGCATCGACGGGCGCGTGCGGCGATCCATCCGCGTCGAAGGTGAAGTTCGCGGCATCCACCCGCTCACCGATCGCTTCGACCGCGCGCTGCAATGGCGCCCCGCTCGCGTGTTCGACGAGGGCGGCAACGCCCTCGAACGCGATCGTCGAGTAGCGCGACATCGTGCCGGCCGCGAAGTCGCGATCGGGTGCGAGCAACAGGGCGCGAAGGTCGGGAGCATCCATCGGCGGTTCGGCGATGCCGGAGGTGTGGCTCACGAGATGGCGCAGGCGCACGACGTCGTAGCGGTCGGCCCCGAACTCGGGGATCGCCGCAGAGAGCGGGGTATCTGCCGTGAGCCGGCCCAGTTCGATGAGGTGCAGCGCCGCGAGGCCGACGATCGGCTTCGTGATCGAGAACAGCGGGTAGTGGTCGTCGACTGATGCCGCGCGCCCGCCCGTCGAACCGAACGCGTCGAGCGCGACGATGCCCTCTGCAGTGACGACGCCGAACACGGCGGTCGGCATGGGGCCGTGTTCGACGTGGCGGCGGACCCAGTCGAAGGCGTGGTCGAAGGTCGGCATCAGCTGCGCACCACGACGTTGCGGGGCTCGTCGCCACGCAGCATCCGCTCGATCTGGTCACGCAGCAGTCGGGCCATGCGGGGCATCATCGCCGTCGACGCCCCGCCGACATGCGGCGAGATGAGCACGTTCGGCAGTGCGAAGAGCGGATGCCCCTCGGGAAGCGGCTCGGGGTCGGTGACGTCGAGCGCGAAGCGCAGGCGCCCGCGGGTGGCGTGGTCGACGATCGCGTCGGTGTCGGCCACCTTGCCGCGGGCGATGTTCACGACGAGTGCACCGTCGGGCAGGGCTGAAAGGAAGGCGTCGTCGACGAGTCCGGTCGTGTCGTCGTCGAGGGGAACGCCGATGATGACGATGTCGGCGGTCGGCAACAGCACGGCCAGTTCGTCGACGCCGTGGATGTGGCCAGGCTCGTCATCGCGCGCCCGGGTCGCGACCCGCACGATCTCGACCTCGAACGGTGCGAGTCGCGACTCGGTTGCGCGGCCGACTCCGCCATACCCGACGAGGAGCACCCGCCGATCGGCGAGGCTCTGGTGGCGCGCGGGCGCCCACCGGCCCTCGGCAGCGGCGCGGACGAAGTCGGGGATGCCTCGCTGCGCGGCGAGCACGAGGGCGAGCGTGAGCTCGGCCGTCGAGGTCTCATGCACGGATGCCGCGTTGGCGAACACGTGCCCGGGCGGTAGCGCTGCGGCGATGTCGTCGTAGCCGATCGACTGCGACTGCACGAGCCTGGTCGTCACGCCGGCGAGCGCGCCGAGCCGGTCGGCGGTACCCATGTACGGCGGCACGACGATGTCGATGTGCTCAGCCGGGGCGGGACCGGTGAGGTCCCATTCGATCAGCTCGACCCCGTCGGGGATGCCTCCCGGCGTCGCGACGAGGGCCTCGTGAAGAGTGGCGCCGGGCACGGAGACGAGGAGATCAACAGAGGGCATGGGTCCGATTCTCGCGTAGGCAGGTGGGCCCGACAACTGCGTCAGGTCGGGGCGTCGTCATCGTGTTGCAACGGCTCGCGGACTCCTGAATCCGAGGACGCGCGGCCGTGCCGTGCCAACCGAGCGACCGAGTGCGACGGCGCCGTGTCAACCGAGCGGCCAGTGCGTCGGCGCGTCAGCGGCCGATCGTCGTCGGCTCGAAGCGTTTCGGCGCAAAGGTCGCCGCCACGAGCGCCCGCAGCGATTCCAGGTCTGCGCCCGCGAATCCCTGCGCGCGGGCCTGCACGAGCACATTCCCGATCGCGGTGGCCTCGACCGGGCCGGCGAACACGGGAATGCCCGAACGGTCGGCCGTGCGCTGGCAGAGCAGCTCGTTGAGCGCGCCGCCGCCGACGATGTGGATCGTCTCGACATCGACGCCCGACAGGATCGACGCGGTGCGCACCGCGTCGGCGAACGCCTGTGCCAGCGACTCCACGATCGATCGCGCGAACTCGGCGGTGTTCGCGGGCATTGGCTCGTCGTGTTCGCGGCACCACTCGGCGATGCGGGCCGGCATGTCACCCGGCGCCATGAACCGCGGATCGTTCGCGTCGAACACCGTGACGGGAGCCGTGACGGATGCCGCGGCCGCGAGTAGCCCGGCGAGGTTGACGCTCTGCCCGTCGCGCTCCCACTGGCGCACGGATTCGCTCAGCAGCCACAGCCCCATGACGTTGTGAAGGAAGCGCACGCGCCCGTCGACGCCGCCCTCGTTCGTGAAGTTCGCGGCGCGCGCGGCATCCGTCGTCACCGGGTGCTCGAGCTCGACGCCCACGAGTCCCCAGGTGCCGCACGAGATGTATGCGGCGGATTCGGGACGCATCGGCACGGCGACGACGGCCGACGCGGTGTCGTGCGAGCCGACGGCGACGACATCGAGCGGATGCCGGGCGCCCGCGCCGAGCTCGGCCGCGACCGCGGGCCGCAGCGACCCGATGCGCTCGCCGGGATCGACGAGCCGCGGGAACACCGCGGGTGGGAACCCGAGCCGCTCGATGAGGTCGTCGTCCCACTCGCGCGACGCGACCTCGAGCAGGCCCGTCGTGGACGCGTTGGTGCGCTCGGCGACACGCTGACCGGTGAGCTGGAACGCGATGAGGTCGGGCACCAGCAGCATGGTGTCGGCGAGGTCGAGCCATCCATTCGGGGCCTGCTGCTCGGCGGCGAGCTGGTAGAGCGTGTTGAACGGCAGGAACTGGAGGCCGTTGCGACGGTAGAGCTCGTCGAACGGCGCGATCGCGTGCACCGCCGCGACTCCCGCGGCCGTGCGCTCGTCGCGGTAGTTGAACGGCTCGCCGAGCATGCGGTCGCCGCGGAGCAGGGCGTAGTCGACCGCCCACGAGTCGATGCCGATCGAGGCGACCGCGGGCTCCTCGCGCAGCGCCTGCGCGAGGCCCGCGGTGACGCTGCGGTAGAGACCGGTCGCGTTCCAGTGCAGGCCTGACGCGAGGCGCACCGGGTCGTTCGCGAACCGCGCGACCTGGCGGATCTCGAGCGTGCCCGCACCACGGCCGTCGACGCGACCGAGGATGACGCGACCGCTCGTCGCGCCGAGGTCGACCGCCGCGACGGTGCCCGCGCCGCTCATCGCCGCCCTCCGGCGGTCGAGTAGCGAGCGTCAGCGAGCGTGTCGAGACCCCGCGCATTGAGGAGGCGCGCAGCGCCGTCTCGAAACCCGACCTGCCCGCCCACCCGGTTTCGAGACGCGTCGCGCTGCGCGCGGCGCTCCTCAACCCGCGTGCCGCCGCTCATCGCAGGAACGCCGCCGCGACGCCCGCGTCGACGGGGATGTGCAGTCCGGTGGTGTGCGAGAGCTCGGGGCCGGTGAGCACGATCACCGCATTCGCGACGTGCTCGGGGAGCACCTCGCGCTTCAGGATCGTGCGCTGCGCGTAGAACTTGCCGAGGTCCTCCTCTTCGATGCCGTAGGTCTTGGCACGGTTCGCGCCCCAGCCGCTCGCGAAGATGCCCGAGCCTTTCACGACGCCATCGGGGTTGATGCCGTTGACCTTGATGCCGTACTCGCCGAGCTCGACCGCGAGCAGCCGCACCTGGTGTGCCTGGTCGGCCTTCGTCGCCGAGTAGGCGA
>DASSBT010000014.1:0-3211 GCA_035698465.1 Agromyces sp.
CCGCGAGCGTCACGACGGGCAGCTCGAGGCCGGCCGGCGTGCCGGTCGCGACCGGTGGGAACCAGCCAAGAGCGGTGCTGAAGACCGCGATGAGCACGGCTGCGAACCAGAAGTGGGGGAGCGCGGCGGCGGTCAGCTCGATCCATTCGCCGAGCACCGTGGCGATCCGGCTGCGCCCGGTCGACCACAACGAGAGTGCCAGCGCGAGCACCCAGGCGAGGGCGAGCGAGAGCACCGCGAGCAGCAGGGTGCCGCCGAGTTGCGCGCCGAGCAGCTCGGCGACGGGCACCTTGAGCGCGTACGACGAGCCGAGGTCGCCGGTCAGCAGACGGCCGAGCATCGCGAGGTATTGCACGATCAACGGCTGGTCGAGGCCGTAGTCGCGCCGCACCTGGTCGAGCGCCTCCTGCGAGGCCTGCGATCCCGGGCCGCCGAGGATGGCCTGCGCGGGGTCGCCCGGGATGAGCCGGATTGCGAAGAACGTCAGCGTGGCCACGGCCCACATGACGAACACGGCGCCGCCGAGCAGGAGGGCCGCGCGCCGCAGCACGGGCCCTCGTCGCCGGTCGCCCCGGCCGTGTGGGGCGCCCCGGTCAGCCGGCGAGCCAGGCGTCATAGAAGGTCGGCGTGGAAACGGTCGGCATCGCGCGCACGCCCTGCACGTCGTTGCTGAGCAGGAAGCTGTTCTGCTGGTCGTAGAGGGGCAGCAGGTGGTGCCCCTCGAGGATCAGCCGCTGCGCCTGCTCGTAGAGGTCGGCACGGGTCGCCGCAGCGCTCGTCGAGGCCGCGTCGGTGAGCAGCTGGTCGACGGCCGGGTCGGAGAGTTGCGCGAGGTTCGCGAAGTACCCACTCGGTGCCGGCGTGATGCTGTCGGAGTGGTAGAGGATGCGCAACACGTCGGGGCCGACCTTCGTGTACGGGGCGCTGACGATCTCGTACTCGTGCGCGGCAAGCGCGGCGTACCAGCCCGAGAGGTCGAGGAGTTCGATCTGCACGTCGAAGCCGGCCTCCTTGACGGTGGCCTGCACCTGCTCGAAGAGCGACTGCTCGGCGGGAATGGACTGGTTGGTGCTGACGGGGAAACGCAGCGTGAGCCGCACGCCGTCCTTCATGCGCGTGCCGTCGGTGTCGCGCTCGGTCCAGCCCGCCTCGTCGAGGAGCGCCTCGGCCTGCTCGAGGTCGGTCTCGAAGAGCGAGGCATCCGAGTATGCGAGCGTCTCGACCGAGGAGAGCGGCGAGTACGAACGTGCCGCCGTTCCGAAGAAGAGCGTGTCGATGCCGTCGTTCACCTCGGCGGCGCGGATGAAGGCCTCCCGCACCCGCTCGTCGTCGAACGGAGCCTGGCCGCCGTTCAACTCGATGCGGTTCGACGCACCGGGTCGCGGTGCATCGAGCCACTGCAGTGCGTCTGACCCTTCGGCCGCCGCGATCGTGTCGGGCTGGGGGTTGTCGATGACGTCGACCTGGCCGCCCTGCAGTGCGGCGTACCGCGACGCCGAGTCGGGAACGAACCGCCACTCGATGGCGTCCAGATAGGCCGGGCCCTCGTGCGCTGCATCGGCGGGGGGCGACGAGTACTCGTCGTTCCTGACGAGGCTCACGTGGTCTTGCTTGACCCACTCGTCGACGATGAACGGCCCGGTGCCCACCGGTGCCTGGCAGTTCTCGTCCATGCCCCGCGCGATGCCCGCCGGCGACTGGATCGCGACCCACGGCTGGCTCAGCGATTCGAGGAGCGCGCTGTCGGGCGCGCTCAGCACGAACCGGGCGACCTGGTCGCTCTCGGCCTCGACCGACGCCACCTTGCCGAGCGCGAGGTACCCGGTCGAGGACTGGGTCGCGGGGTCCTTGAGGTGCTCGACGTTGACCTTGACCGCTTCGGCGTCGAACGGAGTGCCGTCGGTGAACGTCACGTCGTCGCGCAGGGTGAACTCCCAGGTGAGCCCGTCATCCGAGACCTCCCACGATTCCGCGAGCCACGGGATGATCTCGCCCGACGCATCGCGCGAGACGAGCGACTCGAGGAACTGGCCGGCAAGGAGCGCCTGCGGGTAGTTGCCGCCCACGTGCGGGTCGAGGCACGTGGGTTCGGCGTCGCCGCTCGCGTAGGTGAGGGTGCCGCCGGCGACGGGTTCGCCGGATGCCTCGGGCGCGGCGGCCTGGCATCCGGCGAGGGCGATGGCTCCGACGAGCACGATGGAGACCGCGCTGAATCGGCGGAGAACGGAGGTGGGGTGCGCAGCGGGCATCGAGGTCCTCGAGTGTGGGGGAGTGGATGGGCTGCGTCGGCGCGGCCCCGATGAGAACATCCTGTCAGCGGAGCGCGAGTGCGACAAGCAAGTTGTTCGAGTTGAAATAGAACAATAGACTTGTGCGGTGCGCATCAGTATCGACCCGACCCTTCCGGTGCCGCTGTTCGCGCAGCTCGCCGCTGCGCTCCGGTCGGCGATCATCGACGGCCGCATCATCGGCGGCGAGCGACTCCCAGCTGCTCGTGACCTCGCAGGCACGCTGGGCGTGAACGTGCACACGGTGCTTCGGGGCTATCAGTTGCTCCGCGACGAGGGTCTCATCGAGCTGCACCGTGGGCGCGGTGCCGTGGTCGCCACCCGCATCGGCGGTCATGCCGCGCTGGCCGGTGCCATCCACGACCTCGTCGAAGAGGCGAAGCTCCACGATCTGCCCGAGAGCGCATTGCTCGCCCTCGTCAGCGATGCCTACCGGTGGACGCCGCGGGCGCCCGGCGTGCTTCGCGCCGGATCGACACGGTAGTCTTGTCGGCAGCGACGTCGATCCGGCCATCACCGGGGAGTCTTCGGAAGAACGCGAACGGATGCCGCGAGGCATCCACTCGTCACTAGAACCGAACGGGCAGGCCCGTCACAGCCGCTACGAGGGGTTTCGTCGTCGTGAGGCGTGCGGAACAAGCGAGGTGGTACCGCGGCGGAGCTCGATCGAGCGGCCGGCGTCCTCGTGTGAGCATCCGTCCCGCAAGGAGCGAGCGTGTACCCGCGTACCCCTGACGACCACGGCGGCGTCGTTCCCTCTCCCGACTTCCCCGCCATCGAGCGCGAGGTGCTCGAGTTCTGGAAGCACGACGACACCTTCCAGGCCTCGATCGACCAGCGCGAGGGCGCACCCGAGTGGGTCTTCTACGACGGACCACCGTTCGCGAACGGCCTGCCGCACTACGGGCACCTACTCACCGGCG
>DASSBT010000015.1:0-29332 GCA_035698465.1 Agromyces sp.
TGGGCGCTCGCCGCGCTTGTCACGCTCTCGCTGGCTCGTCGCCGACCCGGCCCGTACGTGCCGCTCGACGAGCAGGAGCCGGCGTGGTGGGACGCCCGGCTGATCGACGAGGGCGAGGCGTACCTGCGGCGCGCCGCGGCATCCGGCGACTCGCCTGGCCGCTTCGAACTCGAGGCCGCCATTCAGGCCGTGCACCTCGATCGCCGGCGCACGGGCGTCACCGACTGGCACGCCTTGCGGCAGCTCTACACCGCGCTCGTCGCCGTCGCGCCGAGCCTCGGATCGCGCGTCGCACTCGCCGCGGTCATCGGGCGAGCGGATGCCGCAGACGACGGCCTTGCGGCCCTGCCACCCGGCGGCGAGCACTTCCAGCCGTGGTGGGCGACCCGCGCCGACCTGCTCACCCGCGCCGGACGCGCGGCCGAGGCATCCGTCGCCTTCGACCGTGCGATCGAGCTCGCCGACGACCCCGCCGTGCGCGAGTACCTCGAGCGGTGCCGGCGCGAGCTCGATGACGAAGTGTAGGCCTATGGCGTCCCTCAACCGTCAGTGGGAGCATTCGCATGCGTGCTCGACTTGCGCCCATCGAACCGGCGCCTTCAGCCAACGACAGAGCCGAGATGGCGGGCGAAGAAGCGGGCGGCATCTTCACCCGCGAAATGCGGGACGCCGGTGTGGCCGCCCATGTTGGCGTAAAGCGTCTTCTCTGTCGATCCGAAAGCGTTGAAGAGATCCAAAGCCATTCCCCGGTCATTCCCCTCGTCATCCCATTGCAGGAGAACGTGCAGAGGGATCGTGACCTGACGCGCCTCCTCCATAGTCGTGCGCGGGACATAGCTACCGGCAAAGAGGCCGGCCGCCGCAATACGTGAGTCGGTGGCGGCGAGGCGTGTGCCGATCGCGATCACCCCGCCGGAGAATCCGACTCGCTCGCCGATCTCGGGAAGGCCGAGGACCTCGTCGAGCGTGGCCTGCCACTCCGGAACCGCCTTCTCGACGAGAGGAAGAATCAGCCGGTCGATGACATTCTCGCCAGGCTGTTCGCCAGCAGAGATCGCACGGCTGAGGTCCAATCGGGCCTGTTGCGCACCGGGTAGCGGGGCCCGGTCGCCCGCTCCGGGCAACTCGATGGAGACCGCAGCGAAGCCTTGGCCGGCGGCGCTGCGCGCCCGTGCTGCCAGCCGGGGATACATTCGTCGCATCCCGATCCCGCCGGGTTGGTTCATCAGGATGAGTGGAACCGGCGCAGACGAGGAAGCGGTTGGCGGCGTCCACAGGATGCCGGATATGTCACCGACGGCGAACTCACGCTCGGTGATGCCCTCGTCGAGATTGTGTTGAGTAGTGAAGTGCATGGTCGTGCCTTTCGGGAGTGCTGCTGATAAGCGGCGCTCCCGGACGACCTATCGCCCGACCGTGACTCCCCAGAGGAGCACCAACGTCAATTCGTTCACGGGTACCACCTCCTCAGATTCCTGCACGGATCCCCAAACCTACCAGCGCCAGTAGAAGCAGTCGAACCGCACCCGCGCCCACTGAGCCGCATCCCAGTCTGGCAAGCGGTCGGACGTCAACAACGTCATCACCAACAACAACTACGCGCCCCGCTAGGCTCGGCCCATGCCCGCCGCCGCCATCGCGCTCTGCGCGATCCTCGCCATACTCGCCGTGTTCCAACTTGCGCTGATCTTCGGCGCACCGATCGGGCAATTCGCCTGGGGCGGCCAGCATCGCGTGCTCCCGATGAAGCTGCGCATCGGCAGCGCCGTCTCCATCGTCATCTACGCCATCATCGCCCTGCTCGCCCTCGATCGTGCCGGCCTCGTCGACGTCGTGCCCGAGGTCGTCTCGACGGTGGCCATGTGGGTCGTGTTCGCCTACTTCGTGCTCGGCATCGGCATGAACGCGATCTCGCGGAGCAAGCCCGAGCGATACGTGATGACGCCGCTCTCGGCGGTGCTCGCGGTGCTGAGCCTGCTGGTTGCGCTCGGGTAGGGAACTCGCGAGCACGGAAGAACCACGGCGTTCCCGGCGTTGCCTCCAGCATGAGAGCAATGGTGTACTCGCAGACCGGTGACCCGTCCGTCCTTCGTGCCGTGGAGCGTGACATCCCCGAGCCCCGACCTGGTGAGGTGCGCGTCAGGGTCGTGGTGTCGGGCGTGAACCCGACCGACTGGAAGTCCCGCGCCGGTGCACGGCCCGGCAGCTCGACGCCCTTTCCCGAAGTCGTGCCGAACCAGGACGGCGCGGGCATCGTCGACGCTGTCGGCGAGGGTGTCACCGGCCTCGGTGTCGGCGAGCGCGTCTGGCTCTTCCTCGCCGCACACGAGCGGCCGACCGGTACGGCGCAGGAGTTCACCGTGCTCCCTGCCGAGCGGGTCGTTCCGCTTCCGGATGCCGCGAGCTTCGACATCGGGGCATCCATCGGCGTTCCCGCCATGACCGCGCATCGCGCGCTCACCGTGTCGGAGCAGGGGCCCGCCCGCCTCGGCCCCGGAGCCCTCGACGGACGTACCGTGCTCGTCGCCGGAGGTGCCGGCGCCGTCGGGCACGCGGCCATCCAACTCGCGCGCTGGTCGGGTGCGCGGGTGATCACCACGGTGAGCTCACCCGAGAAGGCGGCGCTCGCCACGGCGGCCGGCGCCCACCACGTCGTGAACTACCGCGAGGGCGGCACCGCCGACGCCATCCGCGCCGTCGCTCCCGACGGCGTCGACATCGTGGTCGAGGTCTCGCCTGCTCGCAACGCCGAGCTGAACGCGAGTGTCATCGCGAACCACGGAACCATCGCCGTCTACGCGACCGACGGCGGCAGCGCGATGTCGCTCGACGTGCGTCGCCACTTCGCGCTCAACGTGCGCTACCAGTTCCTGTTGCTCTACACCGTCGGCGCCGAAGCGCTCGCCGCAGCCGCCGACGACATCGGGCGAGCGCTCATCGACGGTGTGCTCGAGGTGGGCGAAGAGACCGGGCTGCCCCTCACGCGCTTCCCGCTCGAGCGCACCGCCGACGCGCACGCAGCCGTCGAGGCCGGCACCGTCGGCAAGGTGCTCATCGACGTGGCGGCAGCGTGATCCACCTGACGAGGCAGGCAAACTAGAGGAGCACCCGGATCCGCTCGATCCGAACATCTCCCGGCGCGGTGAGCGGGTCGAACCGGAAGTTGTCAAGCAGACTTCCCTGTGGCGGGATGATCATCCGGTAGACGTGCGATCCGTCCGCCGTGACATCGAACCTGATGCTCCGGCCTTCAGCAGGGCCGGGTTGCTGCACCGTTCCCCAGAACAGCTGTGCCTCGGTCGAGATCGACGACGTCATCGTGATCTCCACTGTGACGCCCGCCGATGCATCGAGCGACATCGGCCCTCGGAAATCAAGGGTGGGATCCCCTCCCGTGGACGTCGCTCGAAGCACGCCGTCAGCCACCGTGAAACCGATGATCTGGTTCCCGGGTTCCCACCCTTCGGCGTCGCCGGCCGTCTCGAAGTCCCATGACCTCAGTTCCGATGTGATGCGCACCTCGGCGCGGTCGCCCGGCGTCTCGGCGTCACCGTAGGAGGCGACGGCCTCGACGGTTCCGACCGGCGTGCCAAGGCCGGACGGGGTGGTCACCGACGTCGTGACGTCCGCTTCGGCACCCGCCGCAAGTTCGTATGGAACCGTGGCCGGATCCAGGCTCCAACCATCCGGCGCCGTGAATGCGAGGAGACCCGTCAGCGGCGCCTCTGTTCGACGGTTGCGGATCGTGACCGTCACCGCCGTCGAGTCACCGGCTTCCTTCAGCACCTCGGGATCGGCTGCCACCGAGACGATCTCGACCGGGGACACCACGTTCACCAGCGTCGACATCGGAATCGTGACCGTCGCTTGACCTCGGCGGTAGGTCACCGTGCCATCGATCGCGACGTCAGCAGCGTTTGCTTCGTCGGCTCCGACCGAGACGGTCATCGGCAGCACCGCAGACGTACCCGGCTCCACAACCTGCGGCATGGCACCCGGCTCGGCCGACCAGCCCTCGGGCAGCTCGAGCGTGAGAGTTGGATCAGTCAGGGGCAGGTCACCGGTGTTCTCGATCGTCGCCTCCACGACGGCCTTCGAGCCGGGAACCACATCCATCTCGGGGAATGTCAGCGACGCCGTCACGCCGAGCAGCAATGTGATGGTCACCGACAGCACGGCATCGAGCCGTTGAATCGAGGACATCAGCGCTGCGGCATCCGTCGCGGTGACCGACCCATCGGCTGCCCAGGTTTCGAGCGATGCTCGGAGCTTGGTGGCCTTGTCGAGGGCCTTGCGTGCGGCGTCCACCCCGGCTGGTGTCGTCCCTGCGACGATGTGGTCGCGGCTGGATTCGACAGCGCGAGCGAGCACCGTCGCCTGGGTGAGCAGGCGGCCGCTGACCGCGCGATCCACATCACCCGACGCGACGAGCGCCTCGACGTCACTGCGGAAAGCCTCCGCCTCATCCGCGGCGTGACCGATGTGGCCGCGAATGTCATCCGACTCGAATGCATAGTTGCCCGACCCGACCTCGAAGACCGCGGCACCGTCCTGCATTCGCACGAACCGGACGCCCGGCACATCGCCAGCGCTGATACCGCCCTCGACCACGGCATGTTCACCGACTGCGGGCACATGGACCATGGCCGTGGTGTTCGCTGGAACGGTCACGTCGAGGGTGAGCTCGTGGTCGGACACCTGCTCCCAGGATGAACGGATCGTGCCATACGGCGAATCATGGCTCACGGAAGCGTGCGTCAGTCCGCCGCCCGGTCGTGGAGCGATGTCGAAGGTCGAGTAGCCGGAGCCGGTCGCCAGGATTCCGCCGATCGAGGAGTACATCCACTCGCCCACTGCGCCGTACGCATAGTGATTGAAGGAGTTCATGCCCGGGTCCTGGAACGAGCCGTCAGGGCGAATGGAATCCCACCGCTCCCATGTGGTGGTCGCGCCCATCGTCAGCTCGTACAGCCACGACGGATACTCCTTCTCGAGCAGCAGCCGGTAGGCCACGTCGTCCCGTCCGATCGCCGACAATGCCGGCAATAGGTGCGGCGTACCGAGGAACCCGGTCGACAAGTGCCATCCGCGCGCCTCGATCGCCTCGACGAACCGCGCTCCAACCGCCTCGAGGCGGCCCTCGGGAACGAGCCCCATTCCGATCGACATCGTGTACGCCGATTGCGAGCCGGTGTCGATCGTTCCGTCCACGGCGATGAATCGGTCGGCGTAGGCGGCTCGCACGTCGTCGTACAACGCGGCGAGCGTGTCGGCCTCTTCGTCGCGGCCTGTGGCTCGGGCCATCTCACTCAGCAGGCGAGCATCGTAGGCGTAGTAGGCCGTGGCGATGAGCGAGTTGGAAGTGGGGTCATCGAGGTTGAGCCAGTCGCCGATCCCGTGTCCCTCGGGGACGATGCCGTCGTGGGCCACCGACGTCCAGAAGCCGACGAGATCCTCCATCATCTGCCAGTTGTCGTCGATGACCTGCGTGTCACCGTACTGCTTCCATAAGGCGTGGGTGACGGTGACGCCGGCATCGCCCCATCCGGCGGAGACATTGCTCTCGCCGACACCCGGCTCCGTTCCGGGAGCGACACCGGGAAGCGCGCCGTTGGGGGCCTGCCGGAGCCGCATGTCCCTCAGCCATTTGGTCAGGAATGCGTAGGCGTCGTGGTTGAACGTCGCGGTGTCGGCGATGACATTGAGGTCACCGGAATAGCCCAGCCGCTCGTCACGGGCGGGCGTATCGGTCGGTACCGAGAGGAAATTCCCTCGCACACCCCAGACGATGTTCGATTGCAACTGGTTCAGCATCGGGTCGGAAGTGTCGAACGTCGAGATCCTCCGGTTGTCCGTGCCCACCACGATCCCGGTGATCTCTTCGGCCGAGGGCGGTGCTTCCAGGCCGGTGATCTCGACATACCGGAACCCGTGGAAGACGAAGCTCGGACTGTATTCGACCGTCCCATCACTGCCCAGGATGACCGTCTCGGTCGCCCGCGCGGTGCGCAGATTGGCCGTGTAGAGCGTGCCGTCGGGGTTGAGGACCTCGCCGTGACGGATGGTCACCACGTCGCCCGGCTTCCCCGTCAGCTGCATCCGGACCCAGCCGACCATGTTCTGGCCCAGGTCATAGATGGTGACTCCGTCGGCCGGCGTGGTCACGGCCTCGGCGGGCCTCTCCTCGGTGACTCGCACCGGCGGATCGGTCTGAGCGTGCAATTCGCCGACCGCGGGTCGGTATACATGGGCCGCTGACCACCCATCCGACTGACCGGGTTCGCTCCACCCGACGACTTCGTTGCGGAAGTCGTAGGTCTCACCCATCAAGATGTCCGACTCGACGATTGGTCCCGACGTCGTCTTCCATGTGTCGTCGGAGGTCACGACCGAGGTCGAACCGTCGTCGTGGGTGATCTCGAGGCGGCCGAGGAACGCCGGATCGGTGCCGTAGCGGTGCGGGCCGACCCACGCGAGGTGACCGGCGTACCAGCCTGGGCCCAACTTTGCGCCGATCGTGTTCTCACCCTGACTGAGCAGCTCGGTGACGTCGTAGACCTGGTACTGGACCAGCTGACTGTAGTCGGTCCAGCCGGGAGCCAGTTCGTGATCTCCGACGCGCGTACCGTTGATCTCTGTGCTGTAGACGCCCAGCGCGGTGGCATAGAGCCGAGCAGCGCTGATGGGCTTGTCGATTCCGAAGTCCTTGCGCAGCAGCGGAAGCGGGCGGTCCTCGGTTGCGAACACGCCGTTCTCGACCACGCCCGACACCTTCAGGCGCCCGTCGCTCACGGTGCCGATGGCGAACGGATTCACGCCGTCCGAGAAGTCGGTGTGGAAGAGCGTCTCCTCGCCCCTAGTGACAGTCACCTCGTGGACGTCGCCCGACTCGCCCTGGGCGGACCTGAACCCGAGGGTGCCGGATGACCGCAGCGGGATGGCGCGGGAGTCGATGACGTGCCCGTCGATGCTGGTGGTTGCCGTGCCGTGGGCCAGGTTGATCGTGATCTCGTGCTCGGCAGCGAAGCCGCCTGCGAGCAACTCCTCAGCGATCGGCACGTCACCGAGTAACGCCCATGCCCCGTTGACGCGGCTGTGCGGACGCAGGCTGGGCGTCCCACGTGCAGAGAACTGCCACATGTACGTGTTGTTCACCGCCCCGGAATCGGCGTAGAAGACGATTCCGAGCGCCTCGGTGATGTTGCTGGTGCGAACACGGAGCGTGTAGTCGCTCCATCCGATCCCGGGCGTCCCGTCCGGTGGTCCGCCGACCCACTCCGCGCCCCACGACTCGGCCGTGACGGCGTCTGCGGGGAGCGCGGTCTCGAACCGGCTCGGTTCACTCCACGGGGTGGCCTCTCCCGCGCCGTCCCATACCCGCACTCGCCAGTGGTAGTTCGTTCTGGCTTCGAGGTCCTCGCCGGCGTACCGCACGTTCACCGAATCGCTGTCCTCGATCCGGCCACTGTCCCAGACGTCGGGATCGTCGAAGCTGTCGACCGACGTCGCGACCTGGATCTGACTCGCCGATTGCACGAGACCGCGCCCCTCCCCCTCGAGTTGCCAGGAGAACACCGGTGGTGCCGTGGGGATTCCGATCGGTTCCTCGAGGTGGTTGACGGTCAGCATCCCGACCGAGACGGTGGCGACGCCGGTCTCTGCTTCGCCAACCAGGGCGGTACCGCTGAGCGAGACGGCGAGTAACGCTGCGAGCGTCGGCATCACCGCACGACGGGAGAGCATTCGAGCCTTCCAGAACATCAGGCACATCCTCGTTGATGATTTGAACGTTTCATGTTTCGAACCTCTTGGGAGAGTACCCATTGCCTTGACGAAGGACAAGCATGTGACGCGAACCGAATGAAACGTTATATTTCAGGCACATGCATCGACATGGTCGAGGAGAAGCACGATGAGGGGCTCAGAGCTTTCGTTCGGCGCTGTGGCGCGTCGCGGATTCAGCATCCCCCCGGCGGCCTGACGACCGAGCAGATCTGCTCCAGCACGAGGGCCGCGTTCTCGTTCTCCACGAAATGACCGCTGTGCGTCTGCGTGATGTGCGTCGCGCCGATCGATGCGGCGAGCTGGGCGTGAGCTTCGAGCCACTCTGGCCAATACGCCTGCGCGTCGCCGATGCCGAGGTAGTCGAAGGGGGTATCGGCACTCATGACGACGGCGGGGATCGCAGGCAGAGGCGACGTTGCCTCGAGCGCCGCGATGCTGGAGGGGTAGTCGGGCGACTCGAGATCGGGATGCTCAAAGCCGGTCTCTGCGATCAGCTGCATCCACTGTGCCCACACATCCTGCGGCAGCACGGTCTGCAGAAACTGGGATCCGGGGTCCACGAGCACGATGCCCGAGACCTCCGCGGGATACGTCCTCGCGAACGTCGTCGCGATCAGCCCGCCCCAGGAGTGCCCGACGATCACGTACGGACCTGCGACATCCGACGCCTTCAGCAGTGCGTGCAGGTCTGCTGCGTCACCTTGAGCCGTGGTCGGCTGCGGCACGGTCGTCGACCGGCTCGGGGCGCCTTGCCACTGCTGGGTCCCCGGGCGGTCGTACGCGCACACCCGCGTGAATCTCGCTGTCTGCGAGTAGACGGCCGAGTCATCCGGCTCTACGGAAGCGAGGTCGGCGTACCGCCAGTTGTCCGCAGCGACCCCGGCGCCCGAGATGAACACGACGGTCGGAGCACCAGTGCCGCTGCACTCGAGATACATGTCGCGGCCGTCGCCGATGTCGACCAGGCCGGCCCTGTGGCCCTCACCCGGTCCGAAGGCTCCGGATGCCTCGGGCGTGCTCGATGCGGCCGAGGCGGGCGTCGGCGTCGGCGTCGGCGAATCGGGTCCCGCGCAGGCCAGCACCGCGGCGGAGAGGAGCAACGCCACCGCTGCTCCGAGACCCCCGCGCGCAGCGGTTCTCGAATCGCGTGCACGTCGCTGCGTGACCATGGCGGGCTCCGTCCGACGACGGCTCGACGGCGAACCGACGTTGGTCGAAGACTACGCTCGCCCGTGATCGGCCGCGATCTCTCGCGTCGCGCGTTCCAGCAGCTCGAGGATGTGCACGTAATCGTGCCCCGTCGCGCGCGTCATGCCGATCTCGCAGGTGCGGTTGCACGACGCGTACGCATCGAAGTCGCGGCCGGCGACCTCGGCGGCCTCGGCAGCGGTGGCCGATGCGGTGAGTTCGGGATGCAGCATCCCACGGTCACCGGCGAAGCCGCAGCATCCCCACGCATCGGGCACGACCGGCTCTGACGACACGGCGGCCGCGATCGACATGAAGCCCGCGTTGGATCCCAGCCGGGTGCTCGAGCAGGTCGGATGCAGCGCGACGGAGTCGAGCCGGTCGGTCACGCGCAGGTTCGGCAGCAGTCGCTCGGCGGCGAAATCGACGGCGTCGACGATGCGCAGGGCATCGACCCCGAGCTCATCGGCACGGTGACCGACGGCGAGCAGCAGCCCCTCGGTGCACGACGAGTTGTCGCAGACGATGGGCAGGCGGCCGCCATCGGATGCCTCGAGCAGCGCGTGAACCGTGCGGTCGATCGCCGTGGCGTACCCGCCGCTGTAGCCCTTCGACTTCCACGGGGTGCCGCAGCACAGCCCATCGATGCCGGCGGGAGTCACCAACTCGATCCCAGCCCGCTCGCACAGCGCACGGAACGCGGATGCCGCGCCCTCGCCATCGATCGATGCACCGAACATCGAGCCGACGCACGCCGAGAAGAACACCGCGTCACCTGTTGCAGCGCTCGGTGCCTTCCGGCGGTGGCCGCCGCCGGGCAGGTCGGGTGTCCACATCGGCACGACGTCGCTGCCCAGCATGGCTCGCCCGGCACGCGTCAGCGAGCCGACGAGCGGCGGCGGCATCCGCTTCGCCGCCGACAGCGCCAGCGACGCCCCACGCGAAACCGGCCCCCAGGCGTGTGCCAGCCCCGCGGCGACCGTGCGATGCGGAACCGGTGCGTCGGCCTCGCGCAGGCGGCGCACCAGGTCGCCCGTGTTGATCAGCACGGGGCACGCCGTCTCGCACATGCCGTCGGCGGCGCAGGTCTCGACCGAGGCATAGCGCTCGGCGTCGGCGAGCTCGCGATCGAGCGCGTCATCGCCGAGCGCTCGCGCCGCGGCTCGGGCTCGACGCACCGCGATGCGCTGTCGAGGCGTGAGCGTGAGGTCCTTGCTCGGGCACACCGGCTCGCAGTACCCGCACTCGACGCATCGGTCGACCTCTGGCTCGACCGATGGCGTCGACTTGAGGTGCTCGAGATGCCCACTCGGCCCATCCGAGAGCAGTACGCCCGGATTCAGGATGCCGGCGGGGTCGAACAATCCCTTCACCTCGCGCATGATCGCGTACAGCTCGGCGCCGAACTGCCGCTCGACGAACGGGGCCATGATGCGGCCCGTGCCGTGCTCGGCCTTCAGCGTGCCGCCCGCATCGAGCACGAGCGTGACCAGGTCTTCGGTGAACGCGCGCTGCCGATCGATCGCGGCGTCGTCGCTGAAGTCCTCGGTCAGGAGGAAGTGGAGGTTGCCGTCCTTCGCGTGCCCGAAGATCACGGCATCGTCGTAGCCGTAGCGGGCGAAGAGGTCCTGCAGGGCGGCGCAGGTGTCGGCGAGCGAGGCCACGGGCACGGCGATGTCCTCGAGCAGCGCGGTGGTGCCGGGTCGTCTCGCGCCGGCCACCGCGGCATAGAGACCCTTGCGGGTGTGCCAGAGCCGAGCGCGCTGCGCCGGGTCGCGCGTGGCGTCGATCTCGGGGGCACCGGTGCCTGCGAGCGCGCGCGACGCCTCCTCGAGCAGCCGGGCGAGGTGCTGGTCGTCGAGGGCCTGGTACTCGACGAGCAGCGCCGCATGGTCGGCGATGACGATATCGGGCACCACGCCGACGGACGCCGGATCGGCCTGGATGACGCGCAACGAGGCGGCATCCATCAGCTCGACGGTCGCGGCATCCGTCTCGACGAGTGTCGGCAGTGCGCGGGTGGCCGCGTCGAGAGTCGGGAACAGCAGTAGCGCCGTGGCGATGCTCGGCGCGATCGGCACCGTCTCGAGTTCGGCAGCCGCGACGAACCCGAGCGTGCCCTCCGAGCCGACGAGCAGGTGGGCGAGGATGTCGACCGGCTCGCTGAAGTCGAGGAACGAGTTGAGTCCGTAGCCCATCGTGTTCTTGCCGCGGTACTGGCGCTCGATCTCGGCTCGGAGATCGTCTCGCCGCGCGATGCGGTCACGGATGTCGCCGAGACCCGCGTGGAGCGCCGGCTCGGCGGCGGCCAGCGCAGCATCTGCATCGGGCGCCGTGGTGTCGATCACCGTGCCGCTCGGCAGCACGACCGTGAGTCCGCGGAGCGTGCGATAGCTGTTCGCGTGCGTGCCGCACGCCATTCCGCTCGAGTTGTTCGCGATGACGCCGCCGATCGTCGCAGCGATCTCGCTCGCCGGGTCGGGCCCGAGTTTTCGCCGTCTCCGCAGGAGGCGGGCGTTCACCTGCCGCACCGTTGCGCCCGGTTCGACGCGCACGCGCGACCCGTCGGCGTTCGGCGTGATCGTGCGAAAGGCCGACCGGGTATCGATTAGGATGCCGCTGCCGGCCGCCTGCCCCGACAGGCTCGTACCGCCCGAGCGCAGCGTGACATGCGCGCCGTGCGCGTTCGCGTAGCGGAAGACGGCGGCCACATCGTCGATGGAGGTCGCCGTCACGACGGCATCGGGTGTCAGCAGGAAGTGGGATGCGTCGACTCCGGCGACGATGCGATCGAATGCCGAGACGCGCACGCGTTCCGCGCTGCCGGCGCCGGATGCGAGCGCCTCGGTGAGCCCTCGGGCGAGGCGGGGGTCGCCGGGCGCGACGCGAGCTCGGTCGGCGATGGCGGCGGACGCCGTCGGTCCGTCGAGCGGGAATCGGGCGCCGCCGAGTGCCGCGCCGCGCGCCTGCGCCGTCATGTTCCGTTGACTCGCAGGTGGTGCACCGCGGCGTAGGTGTTGCGGATCGCCGACATCGAGTCGTCGTAGTTGGCCTGCGCGACGCCGATGAACACGCAGTCCACGATCATCAGCTGCGCGATCCGGCTGCCGAGCGCGCCCGAGCGGAAGCCCGTCTCGCGAGCCGCCGTCGTGAGCACGACGTCGGCTCGCCCGGCGAGGGGCGAATGCTCATGGTTCGTGATCGCGATCGTCGCAGCACCAGCCGCGTGGGCGATCGCGAGGAACTCGACGGTGTCGACGGTCATGCCGCTGTGCGAGACAGCGATGGCGACGGCGCCGGGGCGCAGGGTCGCGGCAGAGGTCCATGCGGCGTGGGAGTCCGACCAGTTGAGTGCCGTGCGGCCGATGCGGGTGAGCTTCTGCTGCAGGTCGAGCCCGACGAATGAGCTCGCGCCGACGCCGAAGATATCCACCCGGTTGGCCCGAACCACCGTCTCGACCGCGGCTCGCAGTGAGTCGATGTCGAGCATCTTCGCGGTGTCGGCGATCGAGAGCGTCTCGGCGAGTGACACCTTCGCGACGATGTCGGTGAGGCTGTCGTCTCGGTCGATGTCGCCTGAGACCTCTGGCAGGGCCGCGGTCTCGAAGCTCTCTCGGGCGACATCACGGAGCACATCCATGCGCAGCCCCTTGAGGTGCTCGTACCCCAGGCGCTTGGAGAAGCGGATGACCGAGGTGGTCGAGGTGTCGCAGCGTGCAGCGAGGCTCGCGATCGACAACTCGGCGGCTTCGATCGGGTCGGCGAGGAAGAGCTCGGCGATGCGACGTTCACTCGGTCGCAGCTCGGGGAGCAGGGCCCGCATGCGAACGAGGAGCGGTCGCGGCGGTGGGTTTTCGAGGCCGAGCTCGGATGCGGGCATGACCCTCCTCGTCGATGGCGTCGCGCACTCATGAAGCGTGTGAGACCACTATAGAAGGAACTTTGTTACCTTCACCCCGTTCATGATGTACTTTTGTGACCTACACGATCAACGATGCTCGATCATCCGGCTCCCACAGCACCACAGTTCCTGCCGGGACGCGGCATCACCAGCCCTGAGGAGTTCCCATGCATGAAGGCAATCGCGCCCGACGCGTCGGCCTCGGCGCGTTCAGCATCGCTGCCGCCGTTGCGCTGACCATCACCGGATGCACCGCCTCCGAGCCATCTGCCAGTGACGACGCCGGCGCCGCCGGTGGCGCGCTCGTGGTCGGCGTTACCAGCGACCCCGACACGCTGTTCCCGTGGAAGGCCACCCAGTTCCAGGCCGTCAACGTGCTGCAGAACATCTACGGCACGCTCACCGAGTTCGACGAGGAGCTCAATGTGGTGCCAGGGCTCGCCGAGTCGTGGGAGGTGTCGGATGACGGTCTCACGGTCACGTTCCACCTCCGCAATGGCGTCACCTACGCCGACGGCAGCACCTTCGGCTCCGAAGACGTGAAGTACTCGCTCGAGGCGATCCAGGACGAGGCGACCGCCGCGGTCGCCGCGACATCCCTCGCCTCGGTCACCGCGGTCGACGCACCCGACGAGAACACCGTCGTGCTCACCCTGAGCGCGCCCGATGCCGCACTGCCGGCGAACCTCGCCGTCGTCAACCTGGCCATCCTCTCGTCAGACGACACCGAGGAGGCGCTGAACACGACGCCCAACGGCACCGGCCCGTTCATGTTCGACGAGCGCTCGGCCAGTCAGTCGATCACCCTCGCCAAGAACGAGTCCTACTGGGGCGAGGCCGCCAAGCTCGACACCGTCGAGTTCCGCGTGATCCCCGACGAGTCGTCGATCGTCTCGGCGATGCAGGCGGGCAACGTGCAGCTCGCGGTCTTCGACGACCCGGTGGTCGCGCAGACGGCGGAAGGCGGCAACGTCACGGTCGAGTCGACACCGCAGCTCAGCTACCACGTGCTGCAGCTGAACGCGACCCGCGGCGACTTGCAGGACGTCAACGTGCGCCTCGCCCTGCAGTGCGCGATCGACCGCCAGGAGGTCCTCGACACCGCCGCACTCGGCGAGGGCGAAGTCACCGGCCCGATCACGTCGCCGGCGTATCGCTCCGACCCCTCGTCGCGACCCTGCCCCGAGCGCGACCTCGACAAGGCCGCTGAGTACCTCGAGAAGGCCGGGAAGTCCGGTGGCGTCACGATCAAGACGATCGTCTCGCAGGGCGAGTACTCGACGAGCGTCAACGAGGCGCAGAACCTCAAGGCGCAGGCCGCGGAGGCCGGCATCACCCTCGAGATCGAGGTGCTCGAGTCCGGCGCCTACGTCGACCGGTGGATCGCCGCCGACTTCGACGCAGCGGTCGCCCTGAACGGCGGACGTCCCGACCCCGACGGCATGTACGGCCGGTACTTCACGAGCACAGGCAACCTCAACGCCGTGGCCGGGTACAGCTCGCCCGAGCTCGACGCCCTGTTCGCCGAGGGCAAGCAGAGCTCCGACCCCGACGAGCGCAAGGCGATCTACGAGCAGGTCTCCGACCACCTCGAAGACAACGCCGCGTGGATCTGGCTCTTCACGAGCTACACGTACACGGCGACCGCGGCCGACGTACAGGGCTTCACCCCGATGGCGAACGGCTCGCTGCAGTACCTTCGCACCACCTCGGTGAACTGACGCCGGCACGGCGCGGCGCGATCTCCATCGCGCCGCGCCGTGCGGCCCGACCCTCGGAAGACCATGCTTCGACGACTCTCCAGGAACCCGGTGCTCCGGCGCATCCTCGCGGCGATCGCGACGCTGCTCGGTGTCGCGGTGTTCGTGTTCATCATGCTGCGGGCGATCCCCGGCGATCAGATCACCGCAGGACTCGGCACCGAGGCGGCGGCCCTCACGCCTGACCAGCGTCAGGCCCTCGAGGCCTACTACGGCCTCGACCAGCCGCTCATCGTGCAGTTCTTCAGCTGGCTCGGCAACATCTTCACGGGCAACCTCGGCTTCTCATCGCGAGCGCAGGAGAGCGTCCTCGCGCTCACCGCGCAATCGCTGCCCGTCACGCTCGAACTCGCGATCTTCTCGATCGTGCTCGCGCTCGCGCTCGGCATCCCGCTCGGCATGCTGTCGGCGTCGAAGCCCGATGCACCGCGCGACGCGTTCGGGCAACTGGTGGGCCTGGCCGGTCTCTCCATCCCCGCGTTCCTGCTCGCCACCACGCTGCTCGCCGTGCTCGCCTCCTCGTTCGGGTTCAACCCGAACGGGCAGGGCTACGCGTACTTCTTCGACGACCCCTGGCTGAACCTTCAGCAGATGCTGCTGCCGTCGCTGGTGCTCGGGTTCGGCATCGCAGCGCCGATCATGCGCACCACCCGCACGGCGGTGCTCGAGATCCGGTCGAACGACTTCATCCGCACCGCGAAAGCGAAGGGCGTGCCGCCGCGGCGCCTGCAGGCCAAGCACGTGCTGGGCAACGCGCTCGTGCCCATCGTGACGATGACCGGCCTGCAGTTCGGCTACCTGCTGGGCGGTGCGGTCGTCGTCGAGCAGATCTTCTCCCTGCCCGGCATCGGTCGCCAGGTGCTGCTCGGCATCCAGCAGAAGGAGTATGCCCTTGTGCAGAGCACCGTGCTGATCATCGCGCTGTCCTTCGTGATCGTGAACCTCCTCACCGACCTGCTCTACCGGGTCATCGACCCGAGGGTGCGTGCCGCATGAGCGAGATCACGCAGTCCGCAGGCATTGCGCCGGGCGGCGGGCGCACGCTCGAGCGCCTGGGACTGCTCGTGCGCAGCCGCAGCGGTCTCGTCGGCCTCATCCTCATCGTCGCCCTCAGCGCGTTGAGCCTCCTTTCGGCATTCGGGCTGCTCCCATACGATCCGATCACTCAAGATCCGCCGTCGCGATTGCAGCCGCCCTCTGCCGAGCACTGGTTCGGCACCGACCAGTTCGGGCGCGACGTCTTCTCGCGGGTTGCGGCCGGCGTCGCGAACTCCGCGCTGATCTCGCTCGTCGCCGTCGCCTTCGCGACCGTCATCGGCACCCTCGCGGGCGTGATCGCCGGCTTCTACCGCGGCATCTCCGACGGCGTGATCTCAGGCGTGACCAACGTGTTGTTCGCCTTCCCGCCGCTGCTGCTCGCGCTCTCGCTGGCCTCGGTGTTCGAGCGCAACTGGTTCACCATTGCCGTCGCGATCGCGATCGTCTACGTGCCGATCTTCATCCGCGTGACCCGCGGCCCCGTGCTCTCGCTGCGTGAGATCGAGTACGTGAAGGCCGCGACGAGCACCGGCCAGACCCGAGCGATGATCATGCTCAGGCACGTGCTGCCGAACATCACCTCGATCATCATCGTGCAGGTGACCCTCTCGCTCTCGTGGGCGGTGCTGACCGAGGCCGCGCTCAGCTTCCTCGGGCTGGGCACTCCCCCGCCCGCGCCATCGCTCGGGTCGATGATCTTCGAGGCGCGAACGCTCGTGAGCATCGCCCCCTGGACGATGATCGCCCCCGGTGTCGTGATCGTCCTCCTCGTCGTCGGCCTGAACCTCCTCGGAGACGGCCTGCGCGACGCACTCGACCCACGGAACAGAGGCAGGAAATGAGCACGCTCGGAGACGACCTGGCGGCACTCGCGACCGAAGCGAGCGATCCCCGCTACGCCGACCTCGACCTGATGAGTGTCGCAGAGCTCGCGACCCTGATGAACGACGCCGACGCCACCGTGCCCGGGGCAGTTCGTGCGCAACTGCCGGCGATCGTTCCCGCGATCGAGGCCGCGAGCACCCGCATGGCCGCTGGCGGCCGCCTCGTCTACGTCGGGGCAGGCACCCCCGGCCGCATCGGCGTCGTCGACGCATCCGAATGTCCGCCCACATTCAACACGCCGCCCGAGCTCGTCTTCGCCATCATGGCGGGCGGGCCGTCGGCGATCGTGAACCCGAAGGAGGGGGCAGAGGACGACGCCGGCGCCGGGGCATCCGCCATCGATGCCGCTCAGATCGGGCCCCTCGACACCGTCATCGGCATCGCATCGAGCGGCCGTACGCCCTTCGTCGTCGCGGCGATCGCACGAGCTCGGGCGCTCGGCGCACTCACCGTGGGGCTCTCCTGCAACGTGGACACCGTGCTCAGCGCCACCGCCGAGTTCCCGATCGAGGTCACCGTCGGCCCCGAGGTGCTCACCGGTTCGACTCGACTGAAGGCCGGCACCGCGCAGAAGCTCGTGCTCAACATGTTCTCGACCATCGTGATGGTGCGTCAGGGCAAGGCCTACGGCAACCTGATGATCGACCTGAAGCCCACCAATCACAAGCTGCGCGAGCGTGCCGTGCGCATGGTGACCCAGATCGCAGAAGTGTCCCGCGAGCGAGCAGAAGCAGCACTCGACGCGACGGGGTACGACGTCAAGGTCTCGGTTCTGATGCTCGCCCGCGGCCTCTCGGAGACCGATGCGGCGGCCCGTCTCGCCTCAGCCGGCGACAAGTTGCGCCCAGCGCTGGAAGGAGCATGATGCGTGTTCTCGGAATGATCTCGGGCACCTCCCACGACGGCATCGATGTCGCGGTGGTCGAGTTCGCCGAGCGTGAGGGCGCACTCGCGGGCCGTCTGCTGCACGAAGCGAGCACGCCCTACGAACCGCGACTCCGCGACCGGCTCATCGCCGCGTTGCCTCCGGCACCGACCACCCTCGCCGAGATCTGCGAACTCGACACCCTCATCGGTCAAGCCTTCGCGGATGCTGCAGCCGACGCCGCTGCCGAAGTGGGCGGGGTCGACGCGATCGCCTCGCACGGGCAGACGGTCTACCACTGGGTCGACGGCTCGCATGCCCTCGGCACGCTGCAGATCGGCCAGCCGGCATGGATCGCCGAACGCGTGGGCGCGCCGGTCGTCTCCGACGTGCGCATCCGTGACATCGTCGTCGGCGGCCACGGCGCCCCGCTCGTGTCCTTCCTCGACGACCTGCTGCTGCGTGGGCGCTCGGGTGTCTCGGCCGCGCTCAACCTCGGCGGCATCTCGAACATGACCATCGTCGGTGCCGGCCCGCTCGTGGCGTACGACATCGGCCCGGCGAACGCGCTGGTCGATGCGGTCGTGGTCGCCGAGGGCCTCAACGAACTCGGATACGACGACGACGGCCGCATCGCGGCGGGCGGCCGCATCGACGAAGCATTGCTCGCCCTGCTGCTCGACGAGGCGTACTACTCGCTTCCCCGACCGAAGAGCACCGGCAAGGAGCACTTCCACCTCGCGTATGTGCGCGACGCCACGGCGCGGCTCGGGCGACCCATCGACGTCGCCGACCTCGTGCGCACGCTCACCGAGCTCACGGTGCGCACCGTGGCTCGCGACGTCATCGACGCCGGCATCGGCTTCCTCGCAGTGTCAGGGGGCGGATGCCGCAACCCGGTCATGCTCGATGGACTGCGTGCCGCGCTGCCCGGGGTCGAGGTGGTGCTCGCCGACGAACTCGGCGCCCCGGCCGACAGCAAGGAGGCGATCGCCTTCGCGCTCATCGGCTGGTGCACCATGCACGGCGTGCCCGGCACGGTTCCAGGCGGCACTGGCGCGCTCCAACCGCGGATCCTCGGCTCGATCACGCCCGGCGTGGGGCCGTTGACCCTGCCCCAGCCGCTGACCGGCGGCATCCGCTCGCTCTCGCTCTCGGTGGCGGGCTGACCGATGGCCATCGTGCTGCGCACTGCGACGAGGGACGACCGTGACGCGATCGTCACGGTCTTCCTCGCCTGCTGGCGGCAGAGCTACGCCGGGATCCTGCCGGAGTCGGCCATCACCGCGATGACCGACGAACGGGCGTCGGCCCTCTGGAGCCGGGTGCTCGCCGAGGCGGCAGGGGCCGTGCTCGTCGCCGAGCGCGACGGTACGGTGCTGGGCGTCACGCGCTTCGCGGATGCCGTCGTGCACTCGCTCTACGTCTCGCCCGACGCTCAGGGCCTCGGCGTCGGCACCCGGCTGCTCGACGCCGCAGTCGAATCGCTCCGCGCCGGCGGCGCACGATCGGTCGCGCTGTGGGTGTTCGCCGCGAACGCGCCGTCGATCGCGTTCTACGAGGCTCGGGGATGGCAGCCCGACGGGCAGACCCGCACCCAGGACGAGTTCGGAGAACTCGAGCTGCGCCTTCGCCGCGACGCCGGAGGTGCCGGATGAGCACCATGGAGAACCTGCGCCGAACCGCAGACGCGCTCACGTCGCCGTCGGCCGGCGCCCCGGCCGGGTGCGTGCTCGGCATCGACCTCGACGGGGTCCGCACGGTCGTCGCGGCGGGAATCGCCTCCCCTGAGACATCAGCAACGCTCGGCGCGCCGATGCGCCGCGAGACGGTGCACGACCTCGCGTCAGTCAGCAAGGTCGTCGGCACGACGACGGCGCTGCATCGCCTCGTCTCCGAGGGACAGCTCGACCTCGACACCCTTGTCGTTCGCCTCGTGCCGACCTTCGGCGGCACGCCGGAGTCGACCGTGCGCGACCTCCTGCACCACCGCGCGGGCCTGTGGGAGTGGCAGCCGATCTACCTCGCCCCTGACGCTGCCGACGACCCGTTCGCGGTGGTCGATGCGCTGCCGCTGCGGTATCCGCCCGGGCGGGAGCGGCACTACTCCGACCTCGGCTTCATGACGCTCGGGCGGGTCGTGGCCGCGGCATCCGGTGCACCGCTCGATGCCGCCATTCGCGACCTCGTCACCGATCCGCTCGGACTCGACGTGCTCGGCTACGCGCCGGTGCGGGGCGATGTCGCCACGAGTGCGCGCGACGATGGGGTCGAGCGTCGCATGGTAGCCACCGGCAACCCCTACCCGGTGCGGTGGCAGGGCGAGGGGTTCGGGTGGCGAACCGGCCCCATCCGCGGAGTCGCGAACGACGGCAACTGCTTCCACGCCTTCGGCGGTGTCGCAGGGCATGCCGGACTCTTCGCTCCGCTCGACGAATTGCTCGACCTCGCGTCGGCGCTCAGCCGCGCCGACGACGATCCGGCGCTCTGGAATCCGAGGGCGACCGCCGAGTTCTTCGCGCCCGGACCAGACCCCGAGCAGGCCCTCGGGTGGCGCCGAGGCGAACTGGTCGTCGACGACGAGCGGATGCCGCTGCTGTGGCATCCGGGATTCACAGGAACCGCCGTGGGCTTCGTGCCGGGTCGAGGGATTGCGATCGCGCTCGCCACCAACCGGCTGCTCGCGGCTGAGCCGCAGCCGACCGCCTCTCTCTGGCAGCGCGCACTCGACGCGCTCCCCTCGATCATCAGCGCACAGGAGTGAACGCCATGACCTCGAACGATCCCGTCCTCCGCATCCGCGGCCTCTCGGTCGCCTTCGCCTCGGGCAAGGAGCTGGTGACCGCCGTCAGCAACGTCTCGATCGACGTCGCCGCGGGCGAGACGGTCGCCGTGGTCGGCGAGTCGGGCTCGGGCAAGTCGACGACGGCCGCCGCGATCAATCGCCTGCTCCCCGAGAACGGGCGCATCACCTCGGGGAGCATCCTCTTCGAGGGCCGGGAGATGACCGAGCTCGGTGAGAACGAGCTCGTACGCCTGCGTGGTGCAGGGATCGGCTTGGTGCCGCAGGATCCGATGTCGAACCTCAACCCGCTCATGCGCATCGGCGAGCAGATCGGCGAGGCGCTCGTGGTGCACGGCTACGAGACGGGTGCGGGCGTGCATCGGCGCGTCGTCGAACTGCTCGACATGGTCGGCATTCCCGACGCCGAACAGAGGTCACGGCAGTACCCGCACGAGTTCTCGGGCGGCATGCGCCAACGCGCGCTGATCGCGATGGGCCTCGCGTGCAAGCCGCGACTGCTCATCGCCGACGAGCCGACGTCGGCGCTGGATGTCACGGTGCAGCGCCGCATCCTCGATCAGCTCGACGAGCTGACGGGGCAGATGGGCACCGCGGTCTTCCTCATCACCCACGATCTCGCGCTCGCCGCCGAGCGCGCCGACCGCATCGTGGTGATGTACCGCGGCGAGATCGTCGAGGAGGGCAGCTCGCGCGACATCTTCACGAACCCACGGCACGAGTACACGAAGCAGCTGCTGGCTGCTGCACCGAGCCTCGTTACAGCCCGCACGGCAATGAGCGCCACGAACACGACGGATGCCGCGGATGCCGCGGATGCCGCACGGTTGCCTCTCGTCGAGGTGCGCGACCTGCGCAAGGTGTTCGAGCTGCGCTCGCCCAAGGCCGGTGAGCCCGATTCGTTCACCGCGGTCGACGGCGTGAGTTTCGCCATCACCAAGGGCAGCACCGTGTCGATCGTGGGCGAATCCGGCTCGGGCAAGTCGACGACCGCGAACCTCGTACTCGGGCTCGAGGACATCACCGGCGGATCGATCCTGTTCGACGGCGTCGACCTGACCACGCTGAAGCGGCGCGAGCTCTTCGCCTTCCGGCGCCGGGTGCAGCCCGTGTTCCAGAATCCGTACGCCTCGCTCGACCCGCGCTACACGATTGAGCAGACGATCGCCGAGCCCCTCAAGGTGCACCGCGTGGGCACCGCCGCCACCCGTCGTGCCCGGGTCGCCGAACTCCTCGAGCAGGTCGCCCTGCCGGTATCGATGGCCTCACGATTGCCGCACGAGCTGTCGGGCGGCCAGCGGCAGCGGGTGGCGATCGCCCGTGCGCTGACGCTCGAACCCGACCTCGTCGTGCTCGACGAAGCCGTGTCGGCACTCGACGTGCTCGTGCAGGCGCAGACCCTCGACCTGCTCGCCGAGCTGCAGCAGCGACTCGGCCTCAGCTACCTCTTCATCAGCCACGACCTCGCAGTCGTGCGGATGATCTCCGACGAGGTGCACGTCATGCAGCGCGGACGCATCGTCGAGAGCGGCACGCCCGAGCAGATCTTCGATGCCCCGCAGCATCCGTACACTCGCGAGCTCCTCGAGGCGATCCCCGGCGCGCACCTGGTGCACTGAGTCAACACCCCGGAGTTGATCGGTTCCGAGGCGCCTCAGCCGGCCAGTCCGTTGCGGAACGCCCACACCGCAGCCTGCAGCCGGTCGCGGGCGCCGATCTTCCCGAGCAGGCCGGCGAGGTGGTACTTCACGGTGGTCGGCTCGATGAACAGGCGCTCGGCGATCTCGCGGTTCGACAGCCCCTCGCTCAGCAGCACGAGGATCTCGATCTCGCGTGGCGTGAGCAGGCCGGTCACCGATGCACGTTCATGCTCGGGGGTGGGGCGTCGGCGAGCGAACTCAGTGATCACCCGCCGAGTCAGCCGATGGTCGAGCGTGCCGTCGCCGGCCGCGACCGAGCGGATCGCGGTGAGGATCGTCGCCTCATCGGAGCCCTTGAGCAGGAAACCCGCGGCCCCGGCCTCGAGCGCACCGAACACGTAGTCGTCGAGGTCGAACGTCGTGACGACGAGCACGCGCACCTCGTCGCCGAGCGCCTCGGTGATGCGACGTGTCGCCTCGATGCCGTCGCGCCCAGGCATCCGGATGTCCATGCACACCACGTCGGGGCGCAGCTCCTCCGCGAGCTCGACCGCCTCGTAGCCATCGCGGGCCTCCCCCACGACTTCGATGTCGCCGTCGGCCTCGAGCACGACCTTGAGCCCGGCCCGCATGATGGCCTGGTCGTCGGCGATGAGCACGCGGATCATCGATCACCTCCTGCGTCGGGCACGGTGTCGGGCTGTGCGTCGGGCTGTGCGTCGGGCACAGGATCGGGCAGCGGCAGCACGAGCCGGGTGCGCCAGCCACCGCCCGGCATCCGCCCGGCCAGCACCGTGCCGCCCACCAGGGCCGCGCGTTCGCGCATCCCCACGAGTCCATGGCCTCCGGATGCCGCGGCGCCGGCCGAACCCGCCGTGCCCGCGTCGTTCGTCACCGTGAGGCGAACCTCGGACCCTGCGTATTCGATCAGCACGGTGCAGCGCGACCCGGGCGCATGTCGGGCCGCGTTCGCGAGGGACTCCTGCACCATGCGGTAGGCCGCCACTTCGGCGACCGGGCCGAGTGCGGCCGGCGGGCCCTCGATCGTGAGGTCGACCGCCGCGTCGCGTGCCCTCAGATCATCGACCAGCGCCGGGATCTCGCCGATCGAGGGCACCGGCGTGAGCGCGGCCGCGTCGTCGACACGGAGCAGGCCGACGGTCTGGCGCACGTTGTCGAGGGTCGTGCGGGCCTCGTCGCCGACGGTCTTCAGGTACGCCCGCGCGCGCTCGGGGTCGGTCTCGAGGAGCGAGCCGGCGGCCTGGGCGCTCACGATGATGCCGGTCAGGTGGTGTGCGGCGATGTCGTGGAGTTCGCGAGCGATGAGCGCGCGCTCCTGCTGCACGGCCTGGGTGGCACGCCGCGCCTGCTCACGCTCGGCGAGCTCGGCCCGGTCGCGCAACGCGACCACGAGCCGCTGCCTGGCGATCACGAGCTCGGCGATCACCGCAGGCAGCCCGAAGGCGAGGAGTGCACGAAGCAACGCGAACGGCAGGCGCCACTCGGCGGCCACCATCACGCTGGAGCCGAGCATCACGGCGGCGATCACCGCCGAGGCGAGGCATCCGGCCACCAGCCAGCGGTAGGCCAGGCGGGCGGGCATCGCACGCCGCACCGTGTACGCCGCGACCATGACCGCGAAGGTGCCGATGCCGAGCTCGCCCGCCGAGAACGCCAACAGCACCCCGTCGACGACGATCGTCGCGACGAACGTGAGCAGCGGCATCCGGTACCTGAAGGCGAGGGCGAGTGCCTGCACGGCGACGCCGACCGGCACGATCCAGCTCGGAGCGGTCGCGCCGATCGCTTCGGGCGCGATGGCCGTGCCGACGAGGTAGGCGGCGGCGAGCGCGGCCGTCGCGATCACGGGCAGCGCCCGCCAGAGGCCGGCGAGTCGGCTCTGGCGGGGCTGCTGCATGGTGTCCATTCTGGTCGGGATGCGGATGCCTCAGAGATCTCGCCGCCGCAGCACGGCCCACGCGGCGGCGAGCGCGACCCCGGCCAATGCGGCCAGCGCGACGAGCGCCACGAGCGGCGACAGCGCGGCGGGCGAGGCCGGGTCGGCGAGCCCCGCCTGCGCGAGCGCCAGCGGAAGGTACTGCGACCAGGCCGGCGCCTCACCGACGAGCAGCAGCACCGACTGCAGGATGGGCTCCACGAGCACCACGCCGATCAGCACCAGGAAGCCCGCCAGCTGACTGCGCACGAGCACGCCGATCGCCAGCCCGAGCAGGCCGAGCAGCACGAGCACGACGACCCCACGGCCGATGGCACCGGCGATGTCGCCCCAGCCGACGACGAGGTCGACGCCCGACAGGGTCGTCGATGAGAGCAGCACGCCCAGGCACACCACGGCATACGCGACCGCCATGACGGCGACGACGACCGCGGTCGCCGCGACCTTGCCGCCGAGGATCCGGGCGCGCCGGGGTGACGCGAGCGCTGCCGCGACGATTCCGCCGAAGCGGTAATCGGTCGTCGCCGCGAGCACGCCGATCGAGAGCACGGCGATCAGGGCCACGCCGATCGAGCCGGCGCCCGCGTTACTGCCGAGCAGGCTCAGCGAGGAGTACTGGAACGCGAACGAGCCCGGGTCGAATTCGCCGAGTTCGGCGGCGATTCCCGGCTCACCGGTGATCGCGATCGCCCCGCTGGCGAGCGCGGGGAGCAGCCAGAAGAAGAGCAACTGGGTCGCGAGCAGTCCGATGATGCCGACCGCTGCGGCCACCTTCGTCGCGCCGACGGTGGTCAGCTTCATGAGTTCTGCGCGGATCATCAGCGCACCTCCGTGGTGGTCGCGGTGAGGTCGAGGTAGAAGGATTCGAGGTCGCCGTCGTACAGGGCGGTGAGGCTCGCGAGATCTCCGGATGCCGCGACGCGGCCATGCGCGATGACCACCGCGTCGTCGGCGACCTGTGCGATCTCGGCGAGCAGGTGCGAGGAGACGAGCACCGCTCCGCCGTCGGCGGCGAACGCCCGGAGCCGGTCGCGCAGCCAGCGGATGCCGGCCGGATCGAGTCCGTTCGCCGGCTCGTCGAGTATCAGTACCGACGGTTCGCCGAGGAGCGCAGCGGCCAGGCCGAGGCGCTGGCGCATGCCGAGCGAGTAGCCGCGAATCGGCCGGTCGGCAGCCGACCCCATTCCGGTCTCGTCGAGTACCCGGTCGACCTGGCGGTCGGCGACCCCCGCCATCGCCGCCGCGATGCGCAGGTGCTGGCGGCCGGTTCGGGCCGGGTGCAGGCCTCCGGCGTCGAGCACGGCGCCGATGGTGCGCGCGGGGCGGGCGAGGTCCGTGAACCGGCTGCCTTCGATCAGCGCCTGGCCGTCGTCAGGCCGCGCGAGGCCGAGGAGCATCCGCATGGTCGTGGTCTTGCCTGCGCCGTTCGGACCGAGGAGTCCGACGACTCGTCCGTGCGGAACGGTGAAGCTCACGTCGTGCACGGCGACGACGTCGCGATAGGCCTTGCGCAGCCCGGTGGCTGCGATGGCCGGTGTCGGTGAAATATTCATGACCCCAGCCTCGGCGGGCGGGCGCCGTAGCACCCCGCCCGTACGGGCGGTCTCGCGACTGTCCGAAAGGACAGTGTGCGCTGCGCCGCGCCGCGTCGCGTCGCCTCGCTCAGCTCAGCCCGAGGTACGCCTCGATCACCCGCTCGTCGGAGAGCAGGTCGCGGGCGGGCCCCGAATGCGTGATCTCGCCGGTCTCGAGCACGTAGCCGACATCGGCCGCCGCCAGTGCTCGGCGGGCGTTCTGCTCGACGAGCACCACGGTGGTGCCCGTGTCGCGAATCTCGGCGACGACCGCGAAGACGTCGTCGACGATCTTCGGCGCAAGTCCCATCGACGGTTCATCGAGCAGCAGCACCTCGGGCCTCGCGATGAGCGCCCTGGCGATCGCGAGCATCTGCTGTTCACCGCCCGAGAGCGAGCCCGCCTGCAGTTTTCGGCGTTCGTGGAGGATGGGGAAACGGTCGTAGACCTCGGCGATGCTGCCGGCCATCGTTCGAGTGCGATACCATCCGCCGAGGCTGAGGTTCTCGTCGACGGTCAGCGTGCCGAGGATCTCACGACCCTCTGGCACCTGCACGAGGCCCGCCTTCACGAGGTGGTGCGCCGGCTTGCGGGTGATCTCCCTGCCCTTGAAACGCACGACACCGCTCTTCGGCCGCACAAGACCTGCGATCGCATTGAGGATCGAGGTCTTGCCCGCACCGTTCGCACCGATCAGGGCGACAAGGGCCCCCGGCTCGACCGCGAACGAGACGTCTCGAACCGCGTCGACCCGCCCATAGCTCACGTGCAGGCCCTCAACGCTCAGGATCGGCTCGCTCATCGTGCGCCCTCCGTTCCGGCCGGGTCGCCGCCGTGGTCCTTCGCCGATTCGGCTGCCACCTCGGCGAGTTCCACGGCTGCGGCCTCGGCCGCGGCATCCTCATCCGCGCCGAGGTAGGCCTCGAGCACCCTCGGATCTCTCGCGACCTCCTCGGGAGTGCCCGCCGCGATCACCTCGCCGAAGTTCAGCACGGTGATGCGATCGCACAGGGCGAGCATCATCCGCACGTTGTGCTCGATGATGAGCACCGCAACACCGTCGGCGGCCAGCGAGCGGATGAGCTCCGACAACCGCTCGGCCTCGACGTGGTTCATGCCCGCGGCGGGTTCGTCGAGCACCAGCAGCGTGGGGTGCGAGGCGAGCGCGCGAGCGATCTCCAACCGGCGCTGGTCGCCGTACGAGAGGTCGCCGGCCGCGGTGGTCGCCTTCTCTCCCAGGCCGACACGAATCAGTTGTGCGGATGCCACGGCCGCCGCTTGCCGTTCGAACCGGCGAGCAGAGGGCAGGAACACCAGCCGTCTGAGCAGGGTGTCCCGGCTGATGCGATAGCCGCCGACGAGCACGTTGTCGAGTGCGGAGAGGCGGTTGAACAGCTTGATCTGCTGGAAGGTGCGCGCGATCCCGGCACGAGCGAGTTGATGCGCGCGAGCCTTCGCGGTGAGCTCGATGCCCAGCACAGTGCCCGACCCGCTCGTCGGCACGGTCACGCCGGTGACCATGTTCACGAGGGTCGTCTTTCCTGCGCCGTTCGGTCCGATCAGGCCGAGGATCTCGCCCGCCGCCAGCGTGAGGTCGACGTCGTGCACGGCCCGCACGCCGCCGTACGACTTGCCGAGGCCCCGGAGCGCCATGACCTCGGTGCCCTTGGCGGGAAGGGCTTCGAGCTGCGGAAGCGCGGCCGGGTCGCTCACCAGTCGAGTCGATGACCTGCGGCGCGGGATGAGCCCGGCGAGCCCGCCAGGGAGGAACAGGATCACGACGAGCAGCAGGAGTCCCGAGATCGCCGGGCGGATCCAGCCAGCGTCGATGCCGAGCGTGCGCTGCAACTCAGGAAGCGCCGAGAGGAAGACCGAACCGAGCAGCGGCCCGATGAAGAAGGTCGTGCCGCCCACCACGGCGGTGACGAGCCCGTCGACGGCGGCCTCGAACGAGAACTGGTTCGGATCGGCGAACCTCGTGAAGTGCGCGAACAGCACCCCGTAGAGTCCTGCCACTGCGCCCGCGATGACGAACGAGGCCATGCGGTACCGAGGAACGTCGATGCCCATCGTGGTCGCTGCGAGCTCGTCTTCACGGATCGCGGCGAACGCCCGCCCCATGCGCGAGCCCGACAACCGCCAGAACCAGAACGCGACCACGGCGAGCGCGATCCACGCGATCTCGATGCCGACGAGCTTCGGGAAGCTGAGTCCCTGTGCGCCGTTCGTCCACGACTGGTTGATGAGGAAGATCCGCACCATCTCGCCGAACGCGAGCGTGGCGATCGCGAGGAACACGCCTCGGAGCCGCATGACCGGAAGTCCCAGCACGAATGCCGCGATGACGCCGACCGCCATGCCGAACACGATGCCGATCGCGAGCGGAGGGATGAATCCGAACAGTGGCTCGCTCGGAACGACGAGCGAAGACGTGAACGCGGCGAGTGACGCGAGCCCGACCTGAGCAAGGCTGAGCTGCCCGGCGATGAGCACCGCGTAGAAGCTGTACGCGAGGATCGCCGTCAGAGCGATGAAGGTGAGCAGTGAGGTGTATTCGAACATTCCTAGACCTCACGAACCTTGCGAGCACCGAAGATGCCTTGCGGCCGGATGATCAGCACCAGGAACAGCAGGCCGAACGCGACCATGTCGCGCCACGAACTGCCGACGAAGTTGACGGCGTAGACCTCGGCGAGTCCGAGTATGAGCCCGCCGATGAGGGCACCCGGCAACGACCCGAGCCCGCCCACGATGATCACGGCGAGGGCCTTGAGCTCCACGGCGTGGCCGATTCCCAGGTTGGCGGCGTTCACGTTGAGTGTGAAGAGCACACCCGCCACGGCGCCGAGGGCGGATGAGATCGCGAACGTCATGCTGCTGATGCGACCGACGTTCAGCCCGAGCACCGCAGCCGCATGCGGGTTCTCGGCGATCGTGCGCATGCCGCGCCCGAGCTTGGACTTCGCGACGACCCAGGTCAGCACGACCATGAGCGTCACGCTGATCACCAGGATGATGAGTTGCAGCAGCGAGAAGGTGGCGCCGAGGAACTCCAGCCGGGTCGACGGGAAGGCATCGGCCGGGAAGCGCCGGGTGTCCGCCCCGAAGAGCGCCTGCAGCACCGACACGATAATCGCGCCCAGCGCGATCGACGAGATCAGCCCCGCGAAATGGGCGTCATGTCGTCCGGCGAGCGGCCGGAATGCCACCCGCTCGATGAGCACGCCGAGCAGCGCCCCCAGCGCGAACACGATCGGGATCGCAGCCCAGATCGAGAGCCCGAATCGGGTGACGACTTCGATGCCCACGAGCGCACCGGTGGAGAACACGGCGGCATGGGCGAGGTTGAGTCGATCGAGGATGCCGAAGACGAGGGTGAACCCGATGGCGAACAGCGCGTAGATCGAGCCGAGGAAGATCCCATCGACGAATAACTGCATGTTGTCGTCCCTAAGTCGAGCCGTGCGCCGCCGAACCATCCGACGACGCACGGCTCACGCTAACGTGTGCGTGCTGCGGTGACGAGCGTCATCCGAGGATGGCGAACTGACCGTTCTCGACCACCTGTACGAGTGCCTCGTGCACGGCATCGCGGTTCTCATCGATCGAGACATCGCCGAGCACCGTGGGAACGTCGGTGATCTCGCCGAGTCCCGCCTTGATGTCTTCGCGCTCGCCCGAGCAGTTGGCGCGCACGGCCTCGTCGATGATCTGCATGCCCGCGTACGCCTGCGCGGCGAACTGGTCGGGTGCCCCGTCGAACCGCTCGGTATACGCGTCGATGAACGCGACGTTCTGCTCGTTGTCGGAGGCGGAGTTCCACGCGGCGCCGACGATCACTCCCTCGGCCGCGTCACCTGCGCCCTCGATGAGCGCGGGCGAGTTGAACCCGTTGCCGCCGATGATCGGCACCTCGATGCCGATCTCGCGTGCCTG
>DASSBT010000016.1:0-29031 GCA_035698465.1 Agromyces sp.
TGTACCGCCATGCGAGGACTTCCCTTCGCGAAGGGCTCCCGGGTCGCCGGCCGTCACCGCCGAGCGCGGGCGGGCACGAACGATGCACCGAGCGGCGCGTCCGCGGCACGATGGCGCGGTCGACGACCCAGGAGCGGAGAGGAATCCCGCCGGGCATATCGCCGTCGTGAGGGGTGCGCGCGACACTGTCGCGATCAGCGGAACGAGCACACCCGATGTCAACGGCGCCTCAGGCGCGGGACGATGGGAGGTACTCACTTCATAGCGGAGTCGACGATAGCAGAGGGGTGCGTCGTTGCCAAGGGCGCGCCGGTCCGGACATCTCTCCGAATTCGACTCGCTGGATCCGGCATGCCAGTTCCGCCTCAGTGCGGGTGAGGCTGCGGGTGCGGGTCGACGGGCGTCGAGTGAGGGGGAACTGGCATACGCGATCTGGAAGGCATCGCCTGAGAGGTGCCGCCAGGAGTTCTCGTGCGTGATTCCCGGAGAAGCGCGCGAACGGATCTGCGCGGGCCGAGAGACGACGGGCGGATGCCGCGGCTACGCGGTGAACTCGGGCCCCATCGCCGAGACCGCGACAACCACCGGCACTGGCGGTCCGGTCAGGCCGTGAGTTCGAGCATCTTCGCGGTCTCGGTGAGCGAGGCGGATGCGGCATCCGGATCACTCGAGAGGGTGCGGCCGAAGCTCGGGATCATCTGACTGAGCTTCGGCTCCCACTCGGGGAAGCGGGCCGGGAAGCAGCGCGCGAGCACGTCGAGCATGATCGGAGCTGCGGTCGACGCGCCGGGCGAGGCCCCGAGCAGGCCGGCGATCGTGCCGTCGGCGCCCGTGATGACCTCGGTGCCGAACTGCAGCACGCCGCCCTTCTGCGGGTCGCGCTTCATGACCTGCACCCGTTGGCCGGCGGTGATGAGCTCCCAGTCGCGGTCTTTCGCGGTCGGCATGAACTCACGAAGCGCCGCCAGCTTCTTCGCACGCGAGGCCAGCAGTTCGCCGATGAGGTACTTCATCAGGTCGAAGTTCTTGAACGCCACCTGCAGCATCGGCCCGATGTTGTGTGCGCGAATCGAGAACGGCAGGTCGAACCAGGTGCTCGTCTTCAGGAACTTCGGCGTGAAGCCCGCGAACGGGCCGAACAACAACGCCGTCTCGCCGTTGACGACACGGGTGTCGAGGTGGGGCACCGACATCGGCGGTGCGCCGACGGCGGCCTTGCCGTAGACCTTCGCCTGGTGCTGAGCGACGATCTTGGGGTTCGTGGTGCGGAGGAACTGGCCCGAGATCGGGAAGCCGCCGAAGCCCCTGATCTCGGGGATGCCCGAGTGCTGGAGCAGCGCGAGCGCGCCGCCGCCCGCACCGACGAACACGAACCTGGCCCTGACCGACGACGGCGTCTGACCGACGGTACGGCGCACGCGAAGCCGCCACGTTCCGTCCTTCTTGCGCTTCAGCCACGTGACCTGGTGGTTCGTGCGGATCGACGCGCCGCGGCGCTCCATGTCGGCGAACAGGTACTTCGTGAGCGCACCGAAGTCGACATCGGTGCCTGCCTCGATGCGCGTGGCCGCGACCTTCTGATTCGGGTTGCGCTTCTTCACGAGCATCGGCGTCCACTCGGCGATGCGCTCGAGATCTTCGGAGTACTCCATGTCGGGGAAGAGCGGCTCATTCTTCAGTGCCTCGACGCGCTTCTTCAGGTACTCGACGTTCGCCGCACCCTTGACGAAGGTCATGTGGGGCGTCGAGTTGATGAAGTTGTGCGGCTCGGGCAGTGCGCCGATGGACACGAGGTACGACCAGTACTGGCGACTCACCTGGAACTGTTCGTTGATCGACACGGCCTTGCTCGCGTCGACGGTGCCGTCTGCCGCCTCGGGCATGTAGTTCAACTCGCAGAGGGCGGCGTGCCCGGTGCCGGCGTTGTTCCACGCGTTCGAAGATTCTTGTGCGACCTCGCCGAGTCGTTCGTAGACCCGGATGCTCCAGTCGGGCTGCAGCTGGGAGATGAGGGAGCCGAGCGTGGCGCTCATGATGCCCCCGCCGATCAGCACGACGTCGACGGTTTCCTCTGAATACACGGATTCCAGTCTAGGTGCGTTGTGAAGGTGGGCCGGACCGGGTAGCATCGCGGCCCCCGACTCACGCGCTGAGGGCGGCCACTCCCCCGGCGATGAGCCCGATACCCGCCGTGATGAGGGCTGCGGTGAGCGAGACGACGCCGATCCAGAGCAGCACGATGAGCCGGTTCGGGCGCTCGGGGTTCCTACCGAGCACCGAGAGGAAGAAGCCGGCGGGCATGAGGATCGCCGCGATCGGCACGCCAACGCGGGCCAGCCACATCCAGAAGCCGTCGAGAGATGCGTGGCCGATGACCGCGAGGATCGCGATCGAGAGCACGAGCAGTACGGCGGCGTGCGCGTGACCGGCGCGGAAGAAGCTCATCTGCAAGCGGTTCGCGTCGACGTGGCCGCGCACGACGCGTGTGAGGAAGTATCCGCCGCTCTCGACGGTGACGAGCGCGAGCAGCAGGATGCCGATGAGGATGAGGTCGTTGGCCGGCATGTCCGTCCTTCGGTGTGAGGGGGGTTGTGATTGGATAGTGTTACTCTCTGATACTAGAGAGTAGCGCTATCTAATGCAAGGAGCCGTCGCATGCGCATCTCCGCTCTCGCCGCCGAAGCTGAGCTTCCGCTCGCGACCGTGAAGTACTACCTGCGCGAAGGGCTGCTGCACCCCGGCATCGCGAGTTCGGCGACGCAGGCGAGCTACGACGAGTCGCATGTGCGGCGGCTCCGCCTCATCCGGGCGCTCACGGGCGCGGTCGGGCTCAGCGTGCAGCAGACGCGCGCGATCCTCACGCTCGTCGACGATCCGGGCGACGACCTCTACATCACCCTCGGTCGCGCAGTGAGCACGTTGCCGCCCGCGGTGCACGAGGCATCCGGCGACGACCCCGACCCCTACCCTCGCGCCCGCGCCGCGCTCGAGGCGCTCGGGCAGGTCTACGATCCGCAGTACGCCGCGGTCGCGCAGCTCGAGGCGGCCCTCGCGGCGACCGAAGCCGCCGGCATGCCGATGAGCGAGGAGCGCCTGCTCGAGTACGGTCGGCATCTGCGTGAGATCGCGGCCTTCGACCTCGAGCGGATGCCGCATGAACCGCACGCCGCCGTCGAGTACACGGTGCTCGGCACCGCGCTCTACGAGCCCGTGCTGCTCGCGTTGCGGCGGCTCGCGCACCAGGATGTGGCGGCGGGGCGCATCGCGGCGACCTGAGCGGCTCCGTCGCTGAGCCCGTCCCGGGCGCGGGGTCTCGATACCGCTCCCCTGGACCATCCAGCGACCCGGCGGTCCTGATGGTCGGTCGTCCTGGAGAACGTTCTTGCAGCGCCGGATAGACGTCCTTCGTTTCAGGAGTCAGCAACAGCGACGATCACATATCGAGATCCTTGCCACCGGTGATGCGGAGTCGGACGCGGTCGCGAGACCTGGCGGTGAGGCGTCGCACGACGACCGAGATCGCCGACTACGTAGTCGGCGTCCGCTCGATCCGCACCGGGTCGCGCTGTTAGGCGATGCCACCGCCGTCGACGACGAGCGCCGACCCCGTGACGTAACTCGACTCGTCACTCGCGAGCCACACGACCGCGGCCGCGACCTCACGAGGCTCGCCCATTCGCTGCAGCGGACGGTCGGCAGCTTCGGCAAGGAACGAGCCCTCCTCCTGCGCGAGCTGGCGCGCCTCATCACGCAGCATGCCGGTGTTCACGTCACCCGGGTTCACCGAGTTCACTCGGATTCCCTGCGGACCGTGGTCGATCGCGAGGGCGCGGGTCATGTTCACGACGGCGCCCTTCGAGGCGCAGTACGAGATCGCCCTGCCGCCGCCCTTCAGCCCCCAACCCGAACCGGTGTTCACGATCGAACCGCCGCCCGCCGCGGCCATGACCGGGACGACGTGCTTGCACATGAGGAAGATCGAGCGCACGTTCACGCCAAACACCCGGTCCCATTCCTCGACGGATGTCTCCACCGCCGTGGTGCGGCGGATGATGCCGGCGTTGTTGAACACGACGTTCACGCCGCCGAACTCGGCGACCGCGGTTGCGACGACGCGTTCGATGTCGGCTTCGCTCGAGACATCCGCTTGGATGGAGATCGCCGTGCCGCCGGCCGAGCGGATCTCGTCGGCAACGGCCTGCGCGGCGTCGCCGTTCAGGTCGACGACGGCGACTGCGGCGCCCTCCGCGGCGAGCGCGAGTGACGTGGCACGGCCGATGCCACCCGCTCCGCCGGTGACGATGGCCTGCTTGTGCTCAAGACGCATGGTGTTCTCCTTCGTGTTCCGGTGCAGTGACCGGGTAGATGCTGGTGGTCGAGGGACCGGTGATGACGCGCACGAAGCCGGCGAGACCGGCGTCGACCTGCGGATCGCCGGTGTCGACGAGCAGGGGTCGCCCGACGAGGTCGATGAGCTTCTGTTCGGGAGCAACGACGATGAGCGGATCGGCGCCGAGCGCGCGCACCACCGAGGCGGACAGTTGCTGGTTGCCGCGACCGAGCAGAAATCCTTGGCCGCCGATGATGCTGACGACCGCCTTCGCCGGGCCTTCTTCGACTTCTGCGAGCAGGTCACGTTCCGAGGCTCCGGCAACGACGCGCCGCCCGTCGAGTACCACGTCGACGCCGAGCGGGGTCTTCTCGATGCCGAGCTGTCGGGCGAGCTCGGCCATGGTGCCGCCGGGGCCGAGAAGATAGCGCACACCCGGTCGGAACGCGGATGCCGCGCCCCGCGCCGCGGCACGCACGGCGGCGTGCTCGTCGGCCGGTGTGGCCGACTTGCGTGCCTGCGTGCGCCCGGGACGGAACGGCACGGCGAGCGTGCCGAACAGTCGGGGTTCGACCCGAGCGTGCCGCAGGGCGGCTTCGTCGACATCGAGCACCTCGCGCTGTTGCACGGGCAGTCGTTGGGGCGCGTCGAGCCATGCCGCGGCGACCGCGCCGGCGGCGCGGGGGCTCACCGCGAACACCGGCGAGTACATCTTGACCCCAGCGGGGATGCCGAGCGCAGCGACGCCGTCGGCGAGTCCGGCCGCGACATCCCGTGCCGTGCCATCGCCGCCGGCGAAGAGCACGAGCGTCGCGCCGGCCGACGCGATCGCCGCCGCCGCCGCGCTCGTATCGGCTGCCGTCGTCGGTTCACCGTGACCTGCGACGACGACAGGCTCGAGGCCCGCCGCACGCACGGCCTGCTCGCCCATGATGCCCGCCGCGGTCAACACCCGGGCGCCGGGATTCGACGCCGCGACCACGGCGAGCGCAGTGATCGCTCGCTCAGTCGCCCGCGAGGTCGCACCGCGCTCGCTCGCGAGTCGTTGCACCTCTGCGCCGTCGCTGCCGGCCAGGCCCGCGGGCCCGCCGACACCGGCGAAGGGGTTCACGATGAGGCCGAGCATGCTCAGTCGGTCTGGATACGCTCGCTGGCGCTCGCTACTCGACCGGCGAAGTACTTCCGCTGGTAGGCGCGCCACGTGATCGCCCAGCGCTCGGGGTCGTCGAGGTCGTCGTGATGCGTGTGGTGCACGGTCTGCTGGTGCGGTGCGGTGCGCACGGTCTCGGGTTCCTCGCGCGCCTCACGGGCGATCTCGGCGAGCACCGCCGCATACTCGTCGAGCTCTGCCTTCGAGTACGACTCGGTCGGCTCGAGTGTGAACGGCTGCGGAACGAGGTACGGGTGGTGGCTCGTCCAGTAGTGCATGCCGAAGTCGGAGGCGCGCACGCCGATCTCCTCCGATGTGATGCCCGTCTCCTCGAACAGTTCCTGCCAGGAGTACCGCACCTGCTCGATGCGCCGACGACCCTTCGCGTACGGCGCCGACGCGCCCGAGATCTCGAGCACCTTCTTCATCAGGTAGTTGTTGTTCAGCACGGCGATCTCGGCGACGGCACGCAGCCCCTCGGCGCCAAGCGCCATCATCCAGGCGTACGCGCGCACGATGTTCGGAATGACGCCGTAGAACGGCGCGACGGCGCCGATCGACTGCGCGCCCGCCTCGTGCACGACGAAGCGGTCGCCCTCACGCCCGACGCGCGGGCCCGGGAGGAAGGGCGCGAGCTGCGCACTCACGGCGTTCGCTCCAGCACCGGGTCCTCCGCTGCCGTGCGGCGTACCGAACGTCTTGTGCAGGTTGAAGTGGCACACGTCGAACCCGGCGTCACGCGCCCGGGTGATGCCGAGGATGCCGTTGGCATTCGCCTGGTCGTACGAGGCGAGCGCGCCGACGGCGTGCGCGGCATCCACCCACTGCCTGATCGCAGGGTTGTAGATGCCGGTGTCCTCGGGGTTCGTGACCATGATCGCCGCGGTGCGCGGCGAGAGCGCGCGCTTCAGCGCCTCGAGATCGGGGTATCCGTCGGCATCGGGATACAGGGTGACGACGTCGTAGCCGGCGGCCTTCGCCGCCGCGGCGTTGGAGGGGTGGCTGAAGATCGTCGTGATCACCTCGCGACGCTGCTCCCCTTCGCCGTTCGCCTCGTGGTACGCGCGGATCATCGCGATGTTCGACCAGATCGCCGCCGAGCCGCCCTGCGTGTGCAACGAGACCTCATCCATACCCGAGATCTCGGCGAGCATGCGCTCGGTGTTCCAGACGATCTCGAGCACGCCCTGCGCGTCGTCGGGGTTCTGCAGCGGATGCAGGGCAGTGAGTGCCGGCGTGTTGATGAGTTGGTCGTTGACCTTCGGGGCGTACTTCATCGTGCAGGTACCCTGCCCGATATCGACGTTGAGGTCGGCGCCGAGGTTCTCCTGCGAGAGTCGCAGGTAGTGCTTCAGCACCCGCATCTGGCCCATCTCGGGAAGCGCAGGCGGGGCCTGTCGACGGAGGCCCTCGGGCAGCGAAGCGGCCACATCGCCGACCCTCTCGCGCACATTGGGCTCGACGGCCGTGACGAGCACGCCGCGTTCGCCGGGCGTCGACAGTTCGAAGATGATCGGCTCGTCCCAGCGTGCCTGGTGGAACCGGCGGAGGGCGGGCTTGGGTGCGACGGGGAGGCTCATGCGTTCTGCTCCTCGAGGGTAGATTCGGTGACGGATGTCTGGTGGTCGGTGTCTCGCCGGTCGAGTAGGGCGGAGCCCGTATCGAGACCCGCGATCGCCGCGGCCAGCCGGTCGATGTCGGACTGGGTGGTCATCTCGGTGACGCACACGAGCAGCAGGTGCTCGGCAACGGGCACGCCGGGCTCGATGCCGTCCCCGCGGAGCGCGTCGACAACGCCGGCGGCGGTCAGCCCGACGCCCGAGAGGTCGATCGTGAACTCACGGAGGTGCACGGCGTCATCGCCGAGCGAGACACCCGGCACTGCGGCGAGCACCTGCTGCGCGTAGCGCGTACGAGCGAGCAGCACCTCACCGAGCTCACGCATTCCTGCTGGGCCCATGAGGGCGAGATACACGCCTACGGCGATGCCCCAGAGGGCGGCTGCGGTGCCGACCCACTCCTTGCCCTCCTCGCGGTGCGCGAACGACGTGCGGTCGTACGCGACATCGCCGAACCCGTACTCGCCCGGCACATCCGTGGTCGCGAGGCCGAAGAGCCGCGAGGGCATCTCCATGATGAAGCGCGGGTCGTCATGCACGGCGATGAAGCCGCCGTGGGCGCCACCGAACCACTGGTGCAGACCGAGCGACTGGATGTCGCCGCAGACGATGTCGGCGCCCTGCTCGGCCGGCGGCGTGAGCACGCCGTAGCCGATCGGGTCGGTGCCGACGACGAGCACGGCACCGGCGGCGTGCGCGGCATCCGATATCGCCCGCAACCGCGTCTCGAGCGCGCCGGTGTGACTCGGGGTCTCGACCCAGACCGCGGCGACGTCGTCACCGAGCCGCGACACGAGGCCCGCGACATCCGCGGTGCCGTCGACCGGGTCGACGAATTCGAGGTCGAGGTGCCTGCGCACGAAGTCGCGCACCTTCGAGAGCTTGGCCGGCAGCACGTCGCTCGCGACCAGGATGCGGCGACGTCCCGACATCCGCCCGGCCATCGACAGCGCGGTGGCCGTGGCCTGGTAACCGTCATAGGTGGGAACGTTCACCACGTCCATGGCGAGCAGCTCGGCCATGAGCGACTGGTACTGGAACAGCGCCTGGAACCGCCCATGGTCTTCGTACGGCTCGCCCGCGTAGGCGGTGAGGAACTCGCTGCGGCCGATCACCTCGTCGACGACGGCCGGCACGTAGTGGTGGTACGTGCCAGCGCCGAGGAAGCTCAACCGCTGGCGGGTCGAGACGTTCTTGGTGAGCAGCCCCTCGACGTGCCGCACGAGGTCCTGCTCGGCGACGAAGGGCGCCGGCAGGTCGAGCAGGCGATCGAGCCGGAGGTCGGCCGGTACGTCGGCGTAGAACTCGTCGACGGATGCCGCGCCGACCGCTGCGAGCATCGCCGCCTTCGAGTCGGGGGCGGTGTTCGGAATGTACGGATGGATGAACGGTTCGGTCATTGGTGCCTCAGTCAGTCGTTTCGGACAGGGTGATGAAGGGCGCGTCGGCGGCGTGCGGCGTGACGAGCACGGCGGCACCGAAGCGTGGGAGGGTGAGGGTCGTCTCGCCGGTCGAGTGACGGGGCGTGTCGCCGGTCGAGCCGGTCGAGTCGGTCGAGTCGGACGAGTAGCGGAGCGTATCGAGACCCTCCGTACCCGCGAGCAGGTCTTCTGCGCCGTCGGGAACGTCCACCGCGAGCTCCGTGCGGCCATGGTTCAGCACGAACGTGTAGTCGGTGATGCCGTCGGTGCGCGTGACCGCCTCGAGATCGGAGTCGATGCGCTCACGGGCCGGCAGGCCGGCCGCGGCGAGCACGGCACGCATGACGGCGATCAGGCCTGCGGGTTCGAGCACGGCGCTGAGATACCACGCGGCACCGTCGCCGCGATGAGCACCGGATGTCGCAGACGGCGCGGATGCCGCGGGGCGGCGCGTGATCGCCGCTCGGCCGGCGAGCTCACCACTCGTGTAGCTGCCGACCACCTCCGTGCCGTCGTGCACCTCGAGCCACTCGCTCCACACCGGGTTCGCGAATTCGCCGGTCTCGCCGGTTTCGCCGGTCGAGTAGCGAGCGCCAGCGAGCGTATCGAGACCCTCGCCCCCGTCGCCGGTCGTGGTCTCGATACGCTCCGCTACGCGACCGGCGAAAGGGCGCTGCGCGCCTACCCGCCCGACGAACTCGACCCGCTCGGCGTGCCTGTCGGGCACCGGCCACGGCTCGTCGACCTCGACGCCGAGAAGCTCTCGCAGCGGTCCGGGCGCTCCCCCATCGTGCACCTTCTCGGTCGCGTCGACGACGCCCGAGAACGGCCCGACCACGAGCTGGCCGCCGCGCTGCACGAATGCCGCGAACGCGGCCGCCTGCGCGGTATCCGTCATATAGAGGTTCGGAACCACGACGACGTCGTACCCGTCGAACGAGCCGGTGGCACGCACGGTGTCGACCGGGTGACCGAGCGCATAGAGCGCGGCGTGCCACTCGCGGGCCTGCGTCAGCCAGTTCAGGCGCTGCGACGGCAAAGACTCCGCGGCCGACGAGCCCCACCACGAGTCCCAGTCGACGACCAACGCCACGCGCGAACGCACACGCGTGCCGCGAACAGGGGCGAGCCGCGCCAACTCGGCACCGAGGGCCTTCGTCTCCTGGTAGCTGCGCGATACCTCGCCGCGGTGGCCGAGCATCGCCGAGTGGAACTTCTCCTGGCCGTACTTGGCCTGGCGCCACTGGAAGAACATCGCACCGTCGGAGCCGTGCGCGATCGCCTGCAGGCTGTCGATGCGCATCTGCCCGGGGGCCTTCGGCACGTTGACGTCGCGCCAGCTGACGCTGCTCGCGGCCTGCTCGAGCAGTAGCCACGGCCGGCCGCCCTTGAGCGAGCGCATGAGCCCGTAGTTGAGCGCGGCCGGCACGTGGGCGTGCGGGTCGGCAGGGTCGGGGTAGGCGTCGTCGGTCACCAGGTCTTCGGCGGCGGCGAACTTCCAGTAGTCGAGGTCGCGCAACAGGCTCATGAAGTTCGTGGTCACCGCGACATCCGGAGTCACCTCACGGAGCACCTCGATCTCGACCTGGAACAATTCGAGCAACGCGTCGGAGCTGAACCGCTCGAAGTCGAGCAATTGCGTAGGGTTCACGGGACCGGTCGCGCGTCGCGGCGCCTCGATGTGCGCCCACTCGGTGTAGCGCTGACCCCAGACGTTCACCCCCCACGCCTCATTGAGGCCGTCGAGGTCGCCGTAGCGCGCCTCGAGCCAACGCCTGAAGTGAGCGGATGACGCGGGGCACCAGCATCGCGACACGTGGTCGCCGTACTCGTTCGAGACGTGCCAGAGCGCGAGCGCGGGGTGCTCGCCGTAGCGCTCGGCCATCGCGCGGGTCATGCGGGCGACATGCTCGCGCCACACGGGTGAACTCGGGCAGTACGCCTGGCGCGAGCCGAACTCGAGGCGCTGGCCCTGCTCGTTCCACGGCAGCATCTCGGGGTGACTGCGGATGAGCCACGAGGGCGGGGTGGCGGTTGCGGTTGCGAGATCGATCTTGATCCCGGCGCCCCAGAGCACGTCGATCACGCGATCGAGCCAGCCCCAGTCGTAGACGCCGGGCCGCGGCTCGAGCTGGGGCCATGAGAACACGGGAAGGCTCACGAGGTTGACGCCGGCTTCACGCATGAGACGGGCGTCTTCGATCCAGACCTCCTCCGACCACTGGTCGGGGTTGTAGTCGCCGCCGTAGGCGAGGGCATCCAAACGAATGTCGCGGGGCGTCTCGTCGACCACATGGTCTCCTCTCGTCGGCGGACTCGTTCGAGCCGGAGGTTTACAACTTCCGAATGCTCACTGTATTCTGTATACAGACACAGTATGCCGGATGGCGCACACGGTCAAGCCGTAGGCTGAACCGCTAGTGGGCCAACGTGGCCTGGAGGGTATATGGCAATCGAACGCAGGACGTTGCGCTCGCAGGTGCGGGAAGAGCTGCTGGCTCGGATGCGCTCGGGCAACGTCGAACCCGGCGAGGGCATCAACGAGGTGCAACTCGCGAACGAGCTCGGCGTGAGTCGCACGCCGCTGCGAGAAGCCCTCATCGCGCTCGAGAGCGAGGGGCAGATCGAGAGCGAGAACGGCAAGGGCTTCCGTTTCGTGCCGCTGAGCGCCCAGGAGTTCGAGGACCTCGCCCCGATCATGGGTGCTCTTGAAAGCCTCGCACTCGAGCTCAGTTCCGTCGACGACCTGAAACTGATCGGCGAACGCCTCGCCGCGCTCGCCGCCGAGTTCGACCAGGAAGTGGTCGAGCATGCACTCGTCATCTCGAAGGATGACGAGTGGCACAGCATCATGCTCTCGGCCTGCTCGAATCGGCGCCTTCTCGATGTGATCGCGAGTGTGCGCGGTGCCTTCCACCGGTACGAGTCCCTGCTCGTGCCGAACGACGTCATGGTGGAGCGTGTCGCCGCCGAGCACGCCGAGATCGCGAAGCACCTCGCCGAGGGCGACGTGCCCGGCGCGATCGTGGCGCTCAAGGCCAACTGGATGAACGGCATGCGGCGCATCCTCGAGAACGCCTCGAGTCCGTACTTCTCGGCCTGACCGCCGGTCGAGTAGCGAAGCGATAGAGAACCTACCGGGAGGGTCTCGATACGCTTCGCTACGCGACCGGCCACGTCAGCCCTTCACGGCACCGCCGAGCAGACCCGACACGAACTGCTTCTGGAACACCAGGAACAGCAGCATGAGCGGCAACGTGGCGAGGAGCGACCCGAGCATCAGGCCCGAGTAGTCCACGCGCGACATCCCGATCATCGTGTTGAGCGCGACGGGCACCGTGTAGTTGTCCTCGGTGTTCAGCATCAGCAGCGGCCAAATGAAGGAGTTCCACTGGCTGATGAAGGTGTAGATGATGAGCGCCGCGATCTGCGGCCTCGCCACCGGCAGCACGATGCGGTAGAACGTGCGCAGCTCGCTCGCGCCATCGATTCGCGCCGCCTCGATCAGCGTCACCGGAAAATCGAGGAACGACTGCCGCATCAGGAAGATGCCGAACGCATTCGCGAGGAACGGCATGATCACGGCCTGGTAGGTGTCGATCCATCCGGCGCTCGCCATCATCTGGAACAGCGGCACGAGCAGCACCTGCATCGGGATCATCATCGTCACGAGCACGACCCCGAGCAGGATGCCGCGGCCGCGGAACCGGTACGTGGCGAGCCCGTAGCCCGCCATCACGCTCACGATCGCCGAGAACACCGTGTAGATGATCGCGATGCCGAAGCTGTTCAGCATGACTCGGCTGAAGTTCACCGACTCCTGCAGTCGCACGAGGTTCTCCCACAGCTGGTCGCCCGGCAGCACCGGAAGCGGCGTGCCGAACAGCTCGGGCGTCGAATGCGTGGAGGCGATCACCATCCACAGGAACGGCAGCACCGAGAACACGCTCGCCACCGCGAGCAGCAGGTACACGGGCGCACGCAGGATGCCGCGCCGCAGCGCCGGCTCGAGACCCGAGGGCCTCGCCTCACGGGGGCCGGATGCCGCGGGGTTCACGCTGGTCATGGCTGAGGTCGCGCTCACGGCTTCTCCCTCATGATGCGGAACTGCACGATCGCGATGATCGCCGTGATGACGACGAGCATCCACGCGATCGCGGAGGCGTAGCCGAAGTCGAACTGGCGGAAGCCGACCTTGTAGAGGTAGAGCACCGGGGTGAGGGTGGCGTCGCTCGGGCCGCCCTCAGTGAGGATCCAGTTCTCGTCGAAGAGTTGCAGTGCCCCGATCGTCGAGGTGACCGACGTGAAGATGAGCACCGGCCGCAGCTGCGGGATGACGATGCGGGTGAAGATCTGCCAGCGGCCGGCACCGTCGATGCGGGCGGCCTCGTAGAGTTCGCCGGGGATCGCCTGCAGACCGGCGAGGATGATGACCATGTTGTAGCCGGTCCAGCGCCAGGTGATCGCGCCGATGAGCGCGATACGCGCCCACCACTCGTTGTTCAGCCAGTCGATGGGAGCCACCCCGACGAGGCCGAGCATCTGGTTCACCGCGCCGCCGTCGGTCGTGAGCATGACCCGGAACACGACAGCGTAGGCCACGAGCGTGGTCACCGCGGGCAGGAAGGTGAGCAGCCGGAACCCCGAGCGGAAGCGCAGCCACGACTGGTTCAGGAGGTACGCGAGCCCGACGGCCAGGCCGATCATGAGCGGCACCTGCACCACGAGGATGAGCCCCGCGTTGAACAGGCTCTTCGCGATCAGCGGGTCTTCGAACAGGCGCGCGTACTGCTCGAAGCCGACCCACGTCGACACCCCGCCCGAGGTGGCGAAGAAGCTCTGCCAGAGCGAGGAGACGAGCGGGTAGGCGAAGAACAGGGCGAGCAGGGCTGCGGCGGGAAGCGCGAACCACGCCCCCGGTCGCTGGAGCCTGCGCCCCAGCGACCGGGAGCGGCGGGGCGCGGCATCCGGCCCATCGCGGCGAGCGCCGCGCCCCTCGTTCCTGCTGCGCTCGCTCGTGGCGAGCGAGGTGGCCGACATGGTTATCCGGCGATCTCTCGGTCGGTCGCCGTCGCGATCTGCTGTGCAGCGTCGTCGAGCACCTGCTGCGGGTCGGCGCCGTTCAGCACGGCCGCCACGACCGCGTTCGCGAGGATGTCGCTCGCCTCGGCGTTGTCGGTGGTGAAGGTGATCGATGGGATGTTCGCGGTCTGCTCGGCGAAGAGCTCGTAGACCGGCTGACCGGCGAAGTACTCCTGCGGCTCGGCGAAGTACGAGTCCTGCAGCGCAGGCAGGTACGACGGGAAGAGACCCTCGTTCGCCATCATCGAGGCCTGGTTGTCGGCGTCGGCGAGGGTGAACTCGATGAAGGCCGCCGCGAGCTGCGGGTTCTTCGCCTGAGTGGGAACGGCCAGGCCGGAGCCGCCGCTGTTCGACGTCTGCACACCGCCCGCGTCGAACGCCGGCAGTTCGGTGACGCCGTACAGGCCCGAGAGTTCAGGCGCGTCGCCCTGCAGGGTGCCGATCCACCAGACCGCCTCGGGGGTCACGGCCGAGTCGCCGTCCTTCGCCGAGGTCACGCGGCCGTCCCAGCCCTTGACGTTCTTCAGCAGGCCCTTCTCGTTCATGGTCTTCAGCAGCGTGAGCGCCTCGACGGCCTCCGGCGTGTTCACCGTGATGTCACCGGCGTCGTCGAAGATGCCCTGACCGAGCTGCTGCAGCAGCATCTGGAAGCCGCCGCCCGTCGCAACATCGAGCGAGAGCAGCGTGTGCCCCGTCTTGGCCTTGATCACCTCGCCCGCGGCGACGAGGTCGTCCCAGGTCTCGATCGAGGCGGGGTCGACGCCCGCTTGCTCGAAGTAGTCGGCACGGTAGAACAGCGCCACGGTGCCCGAGTCCCACGGCGCGATCTTGAGGGCGCCGTCGGCGTCGGACTGCGCCGCCCACTTGAAGGGGTCGAAGTCGGCCTCGTCGTCGCCGAGCACCGGGGTGAGGTCGGCGAGTCCGTTCGGGAACTCGTTGATGTACCCGGGGGCGCGGTCGGTCTCGATGGTGACGACGTCGGGGAGTCCGCTGCCGGCCTGGAGGCCCACCGACAGCTTGTCGTACGCGTTGTCATAGCCGACGTCGACGACGTTGATCGTGGTGCCGGGGTTCGCATCTTCGAACTCGGCGCCGAGGCGCTCGAGCGCGGTGGCCGCGACATCCCACGACCACACCGTGATCTCACCGGATACCTCGGCATCGGGATCGAGCACGACGGGCGCGGCGGCCCCGCCGCCCATAGTGCATCCGGACAGGAGCGCGAGTGCCGCGACCGGCACGAGCAGAGTACGCAGTTTCATGTGACTTCCTTGTCGAGGGCCATCCAGTATTTTGTATACAGTACACGAGTTGAGGGTTGTCGTCGAGATATCGGATGCCGCGGCGCTGCGCTGTGGTCTCGATACGCGCTTCGCGCTACTCGACCGGCCAGGCGCGCTGCGCGCTACTCGACCGGCGTGCGCTGTGGTCTGCGCCCGGCCTGCCGATCGAGCACGAGCGACGAGCCGAGCCCGAGCACGAGGAATCCCGCCGCCGAGAGCAGCGCCGCCCGGGAGGCCGCGGTCATCCCGGCGGTGAGCGCGTCGACGACGTCGTCGGGCGTGCCCTGTGCCCGCAGCCCCGGGAGGTTGCTGCCGGCGGACTGCTCGGTCTGCGTCTCGAGCTGGGTCGCGGCTGCGGCATCCACCCCGTCGACGCCGTCGAGCTGCTGCGGCAGGCTCACCGCCAGTCCGGCCGCGAGTACCGCACCGATCACCGCCGTTCCGAGCGCGGATCCGACCTGCCTGACGGTGCTCTGGGTCGCCGACCCCTGACCGGACTGCTCCGGCGGCACGTCGGCCAGCACGGTGCCGGTGAGCTGCGCCGAAGCGAGCCCGAGGCCGAGTCCGTACACCGCGAGCACGATCGCCAGGAGCCATGGTGCGACGCTCGGCGACACCAGCCAGGTCGCGGCCAGCACGCCCACGACTTCAATCACGAGGCCCATCGTCACCACGCGGGTCGCTCCGAAGCGCTCCGAGAGACGCCTGGCCAATGCACCCGAGAGGAAGGCTCCGGCTCCCATCGCCGCCAGCACCAGACCCGCGCCGAGCGTCGTCAGGCCCATCGCATTCACGATGTAGAGCGGCAGCACGAAGAGCAGCCCGAACTCACCGATGGCCACGCACAATGCCGTGACGTTGCCCCACGTGAAGCTCGCATGCCGGAAGAGGCGCAGGTCGAGGATGGCGGACCGACCGTTGCGACCGCGGTGCCGCTCCCACAGCACGAACAGCACGAGTGCCGCGATCCCGATCGTGCCGACGACCGGCACGATGGAAATGGGTGCGGTCTCGGGCCACACCCAGCCGAAGATCTGGAAGTCGGCCTCGGGCATCCACCAGCCGAGCGAGGCACCCTCGATCAGCGCGAAGACGACGCCGCCGAACCCGATGGCACTCAGCAGCAGTCCGTCGACGTCGATACCCGGCGCAGTGATGTGCGCCTTGGTCTGATCGACGAAGAGGAAGGCGGCGATGAGGATCACGATGCCGACCGGGATGTTGACGATGAAGATCCACTGCCAGCTGAACGCCGTCGTCAGCCACCCGCCGAGCAACGGCCCGAGGGCCGCGACGCCCGAGATGACGGCGCCCCAGATGCCGAACGCCACCGCGCGGTCGCGTCCACGGAACGTGGCGTTCATGGTGGACAGGGTCGACGGGAGGATGAGCGCACCGCCGAGGCCCTGCACCAGGCGGGCCGCGATCAGCAGTCCCGCGTCGCTCGAGAGCGCAGCCAGCCCGCTACCCACCATGAAGACGATGAGGCCCACGACGAAGAGGCTCCGCCGCCCGAGGCGGTCGCCCACCCGTCCGGCGGTGAGCAGGAGTGCGGCGAACACGACCGAGTAGATGCCGTTCACCCACTGCGCCTCGCTGAGATCGAGCGACAGTTCGGTGATGATCGTCGGCAGTGCGACACCCACGATGGTGCCGTCGAGCACGATCATCGACAGACCGGCGACGAGCACGCCCAGGCCCATCCAACGACGCCGGCCGCTCGCAGGTCCGCCGGCACGCCGACCCGCCTGCTCCGCTCCCTCGGTGAGCCGGTTCTTCACCCCGTCATCCCCGTTCCGGCGCCTCACCGGAGGGGCCTTCCCGCTGAGGCTACGCCCGCCACACGCCCAGAACACCAACCGAAAGTTGGAAGCTGCGCCTCGCACATCCCCGCTCCGGGGGTGCATTTCGGCCACAACCCTCGCTCATACACCGGCCGGTTGGCCGGAAAGCACCCCCGGAGCGATGGCGACGCGGCGAGCCGGGCCGAGCCGCCAGAGCGGCTACCCGCGACCGGGCTACGACGAGAGCTGCACCGCGAGCTCGATGAAGAGCGCCGCCGACCAGCCGAAGGCCGTCGTCGCGGTGCGCGCCTTCTCCCCCGTGTACGGGTTGAAGTACTCGTGCGGTCCACCCCCGTGCTGCACCAGGGCCACGGTGCGCTCGGCGAGCTCGACGGCCAGGTCGTCTCGCCCCGACATCCGCAGGCCCTCGACCAGCAGGGTGTTGATATTGATCCAGACCGGGCCGCGCCACATGCGCTCGGGTGAGAAGTCGGGGTCGGATGTCGCGACGGTCGGCACCCCCCATGGCGTGCCGAAGAGTTGCTCGTCGTCGAGTCCAGCCAGCATGTGTGACACGATCGGCCCGGGAAGCTGCCCGGTCAACAGCGGCAGCAGGCTGACCACCGTGTGGCTGGCAACCGGCTCCCCCGCGGCGCGGGCGCGGAAGAAGCCGGCGTCATGGTCCCAGAGTTCGAGCAGCCGGTCGAGGGTCGCCTGGGAGCGTGCACGATGAGCGGATGCCACGGCCGCGGCATCCGATGCGCCGAAGTGTTCGGCGAGCCGGGCCAGCTCGGCATCCTGCAGCACCAGGTACGCGCCGAGGTCGGGTGAGGTGGTGGGCAGCGGCCCGTCGAAGATCGGACTGTCGTCGAGGCCCGACGAATAGGGGTGGCCGTACTCGGGCAGGCCGTCGCGGTCGAGGTCCGACTCGGCGAACCACCAGTCCTGCGAGCGCGCGATGGTCGGCATCAGGGCTCGCGCCCACGCGTCGTCACCCGGAGTCGCACTCATCACCTTTCGCAGCGCCCAGGCGGCCAGCGGCGGCTTGGTCAGCGGCACCGGCCGCGAGGGGTCGGCGATCGCGGAGCCGGCGCGACGCAGGTTCTCGCGGTCGCCGGGCGGCAGGTCGTCGCTGGTCGCAAGCACGCCGTGCTCATGCACCACGTCGGGGAGCTGCCCGTCGGCACTCGGGAACCGGAAGGCGAGCTCGAGCTGCTCGCGGGCGAGCGCGGGGTCGCCGTGCCGGAGCCCGACGGCGATGAAGTACGCGTCCCACTGCCAGAGCCCGACGTAGCCGATCTTCGACGGCACCACGGCCCGGGCACCGTCGAGCGCGGGGAGCTCGACGATATTCGCACCGAGCACCCACCAGCAGAACGCGGTCATGGCCTGCAGGTCGGGCCGAACCCGCGGACAGCGCTCGAACCAGTCGAGCCAGAGCGCCTCGCTCGCCGCCTGGTCGGCGGCATGGGTGACGGATGCCGCATGCCGCACCTTGCGGTCGGCGGCGAGGTCGAACCGCACCGCCGGGACATCCGGGGTGAGCCGGACACTCGTGACGGATCCGTCGGGGGTCGTCCACTCGGCCGAAACCTCGGGGGTCGGGTCCGTCTCGCCGGTCGAGTCGGCGCGCAGCGCCGTATCGAGACCCCCTGCATCGCTGGTCTCGATACGCTCGCTGCCGCTCGCTACTCGACCGGCGGAGCGGCCGATCGTCAGGGCCCGCGGCCCCGCGAACGCGAGCGAAACCACGCCACCGCCGAACTCGACGGCGTGCGGCAGCACCCGTGTGATCGGCAGGGCCTCGCCCTCGGCGTCCCGCACCACGAGCGAGTCGAGCACCCTGCACTCGTCAAGGGTGCGCTCGTACTCCGCCGTGTGCACCCGCACGGCTTCGCCCTCGCGAAACACGAGTAGTCGCGAGCGGGGCAGGGTGAACGGCGCCTGCACGAGGTCGAGGCGCTCGCCCGCGAGCGCGGCGAGGGCCGCGGCATCCGTCGCCCTCATCGCCCGCCCAGCCCTGAGGCCGCCATGCTGTTCAGGATCCGGCGCTGCCCGATCACGAACGCGATGAGCATCGGGATCGTCGCGATCGCCGACGCGGCCATGACCAGGCCGTAGTTGATCGCGCCGAACTGGCCGCGGAAGCTCGAGAGCAGCAGCGGCACGGTGAACAGGTCGGGCGAGTTCAGCAGCACGAGTGGGAACAGGAAGCTGTTCCACACGTCGAGCGCGACGATGATGCTGAGCGCGCCGAGCCCGGGCTTCAGGTTCGGCAGGATGACGCTCCAGAAGATCCGCCAACGGCCGGCGCCGTCGACGATCGCGGCCTCTTCGAGTTCCTTCGGCAGCGACAGCACGAACTGGCGCATGAGGAACACCGCGAACGGGTTGACGAGCATCGCAGGCACGATGAGCGAGAGATGCGAGTCGACCCAGCCGAACTGGCTCATCAGCAGGTAGAACGGGACGAGGGTGACCTGCTTCGGGATCATCTGCGTCGCGAGGAACACGATGAAGATCACCCGGCTGCCTCGGAAGCGGATGCGTGCGAACGCGTACCCCGCCATCGATGCCGTGAGCAGCGTGCCGGCCACCGCGAGCACGGCGATGTAGATGCTGTTGAAGTACGCCTGGCCGAACGGCACGGCGTTCCACGCTTCGACGTAGTTGTCGAACGTCCACGGGTTCGGCCAGAAGCTCAGCGGATCCTGCAGCAGCTGCGGGAGCGTCTTGAGCGAGGTGATGAGCATCCACACGAAGGGGAATACCATCGCGATGCCCGCCGCGATGAGTCCCACGTGCAGCGCAGTAGCGCTGGCGCGACGGCGGCCACGGCCGGGCCGATCACCGACCCGTCTCCCATAGTCGGGCGCCACGAGTGCGATCGTCGAATCAGTCGATGCAGCCTGCACGCCGACGTTGAGGCGGGTCGTCCGCGGCGCGGTCATGCTGCCTCGTCCTCGTAGTGCACGAACTTCTTCTGCGCGCTGAACTGGATGGCGGTGATCACGAGCGTGAGCATCAGCAGGATCACGGATGCCGCGCTCGCCGGCCCGAATTCGAAGCGCCCGAAGCCGAGGTCGTAGATGTGGTACACGATCGTGCGCGTCGCGTTGTCGGGACCGGCGTCGGAGGTGAGGATGAACACGACGTCGAACGTCTGCAGCGAGGAGATGAACGCCACGATCGACGAGAAGAAGATGATCGGCGAGAGCAGCGGCATCCGGATGCTTCGGAACAGTCGCAGTGGGCCGGCACCGTCGATGCGGGCGGCTTCGATCACGGAGGGTGAGATGTTCTGCAGGCCCGCGAGGAAGATGATGACGTTCAGTCCGAGCGATGACCAGATCGCGACGATGCAGACTGCGATGAGCGCGAGCTTCGGGTCGCCCAGCCAGTCAGGAGGTGCGACACCGAAGACCTTCGAGATCGTCTCGCTCAGTACGCCGTCGACGCGGAACATCTGCTGCCAGATCATCGCGACCGCGATGGTCGACGTGACCACCGGGGCGAAGAAGAGCACGAGGTAGAGCGTGCGGGTCTTCAGCTTCTCGAGCGCGACGGCGATGATCACGGCGAGTCCGAGGCCGATCGGCACGGTGATGAGCGCGATGAGCAGCGTGTTCACGATCGAGCGCAGCAGCAGCTCGTCTTGGAACTGCGCGGTGAAGTTCTCGAAGCCGACCCACTCGAGCTCCGTCAGTCCGTCCCATGACGCGAACGCGAGCACGAGGCTCGCGACGAACGGCAGGAGCACGAACACGGCCATGCCGGCGACCTGAGGCCCGATGAAGACATAGCCCCAACGACGGTCGCGTCGCCGCCAGGCGGACTCCCTGCGGAGCCCGCCCGGCGCCGACGGCCCGGGATTCGCGGGCGACGCGGCCGATCTCGCGGTCGCGTCGCCCGCAGCGGTGGTCATGGCGCCCGTCACTCGCCCGTCTTCTCGGCGACGAGGTCGGCGACCGCGTCGAGTGTGGCCTGCGCGTCGGCTTTGCCTTCGTAGAGCTTCAGGAACAGGTCGCTGATGTCGGTCGACAGGCCGGGAACGCGGGCTTCCGGGGCGTAGTTGGCGAACCCGATGTCGCGCATGTCGAGGAACGTCTGCGCGTGCGCGGGGTAGCCGTCTTCGAGCACGACTTCGTCGGCTCCCTCGATGGAGGGGACGGCGTTGCCGCCACCCTGAAGCCGGAACGTCTGGCCCTCGGCCGAGAGGAACTCCGTCCAGAACGTGAACGCGGCATCCTTCGCGTCGGTGTTGGTGTCGATCGCGAGGTACGACGCAGCCACGCCGGTGGGTGCGGCCTCGCCGTCGGGCGTCGGCCAGCGCACGATGTCGTAGCCGTCCTGCACGCCGGCGCTCTCGAGCGTGCCGATCGTGTAGCGGCCCTGGGCGAAGAAGCCCGCCTTGTGGGTCACGAACAGGCTGTCGGCGCCGGCGCCCTCGGGCAGCGAGTCGGCGACGACGAAGGTGCCGTCTTGGAAGTAGCTGCCCAGCGTGTCGACTGCGTCGACCGTCGTGGCATCGTCAGCCCCGACGAACTCCCCCGAGTCGTCGTACGCCGTGCCGCCCTGCGACGAGATCCAGCTGTAGTGCGTGGCCCAGTAGTTCCAGAACATCGAGCCGGTGAGGCCTGCCGCCGCCAGCTTGTCGTTCATCTCGAGGTACTTCTCGGTCGTCCACTCACCGCTCTCGGCCAACGTGGCAGGGTCCTCGGTGATTCCGGCTGCCGCAAGCGCTTCCTTGTCGTACCAGAACACGTCGGGGTTCGAGTCGTTCGGGGCCGCGTAGATCTCGCCGTCGGACTCGGCCGCACCGAAGAGGCCGGGGAAGAAGTCGTCGGGTCGTGTCTCGCTCGCGTCCGACTCCATGAGCTCGGTCAATGGCATGAGTCGCTTCGAGTCGACGAACTGGCCGAGCTTGTCGTCGCCGATGTAGAAGACATCGGGCGCGGTGTTGCTCGTCAGCTGCGCCAGGAGCTTCGAGTGGTAGTCGGAGTAGCTCGCGACCGGCTGGAGTTCGACCTTGATATCGGGATGCCGCTCCATGAACGCGTCGTTGAACTCCTCGAATCGAGTGAGTTCCTCTGGAGTTCCCCACGTCGACCAGACCACGGTATTGGAGTCGGACGCACCTCCTCCCCCACTGCACGCGGCCAGGCCGATCATCACAGCGCTTGCGGCTCCGACCGCGAGCAGGCGCCTCATCTTCGAGTTTGCGCGGGGCATTCCGCCACCTCTTTCATCATTGCAAGGGCTCGGCCCAGGGATGGGCTCCGGGGATCGTGATGTCCGTATTCTGTATACAAAACTCAGAAACGTCAAGTCCCGCGGTCGATCGAGCACCGAGCCGGCATCAGAGCCCCCGGCGGGTGAGCTCCTCATCCATGCGCCGGGCGATCTCGGCGTAGCCGTCGTCGTCGGGGTGGATGCCGTCGACGGCCATCCATTCCGGATGCCCCGCCAACCACCTCGATGCGCCGTCGATGTGGGCGGCGCCCACCCGCTCGGCCCCCGCCTCGACCCAGCCGATGATCTGCTCAAGCGAGTCGGGCCGCTCGTCCTGGTGCCAGAACGGCTCGACGGCGACGAGGCGCGCGGCGGGCAGTTCCTCGCTGAGCCGCTCGAGGTCGGCGCCGATCGCCGCCTCGACGTCGTCGGCGGCATCCGGCATCACGAAGTTGTCGTTCAGCCCCATCGTCACGATCACGATGTCGGGCGGTGGGTCGTGGCCGACGATCTGGTCGACGAGGTCGCCACCGGGAGCGAGACCCCGGTTGATCACGTACCCGAGTCCGTCGACGCTCGGGTTGAACTCGTACCAGCCGCGCTCGGCGGCGATGATCGTCGACCAGCGCCGCTCGGGCGAGCTCGCGCCCGTGCCGCGGGTGTACGAGTCTCCGTAGAACGCGACGATCGGAACACCGTCGCTCGGTGGCAGTGGTGGGTTCGACGGACCGCCCAACGGCCCGGAGCACGCAGCCACGACTGCACCCGCGACGACGACCGCCGCGAGCTGCGCCGCGAAGGCCACCGGATGCCGCCGTCGTGCTCGCATCGACCTCCCGCTTCTGGGTCTGGGTCTCGATACGCTGCGCTACTCGACCGGCAACGAAACCTATACGCCGGCCGGCAGCTTCGCGGCGACGAGCTCGGCGATCTGCACCGCGTTCAGCGCCGCGCCCTTGCGCAGGTTGTCGTTCGACACGAACAGCACGAGGCCCTTGCCGTCGGGTGCGCTCTGGTCTTGGCGGATGCGCCCGACGTAGCTCGGGTCGGTGCCCGCGGCCTGCAAGGGCGTGGGCACGTCGGAGAGCGCGACGCCAGGGGCATCCGCGAGTAGCTCGGTCGCACGCTCGGGGGTGATCGGGTTGGCGAACTCGGCGTGGATCGAGAGCGAATGGCCCGTGAACACGGGCACGCGCACGCAGGTGCCGGCGACACGCAGTCCCGGCAGCTCGAGGATCTTGCGGCTCTCGTTGCGGAGCTTCTTCTCTTCGTCGGTCTCGTTGTCGCCGTCATCGACGATCGACCCGGCGAGCGGGATCACGTCGAACGCGATCGGCCGCACGAACTTCTGGGGCTCGGGGAAGGTGACGGATGCTCCGTCGTGCACGAGGCCGATGGTGTCTTGTGCGACCGCGGCGCGCGCCTGCTCGAGCAGCTCCTCGCCGCCGGCGAGACCCGCGCCCGACACGGCCTGGTAGGTCGACACGAGAAGCCGCTCGAGGCCCGCCTCGTCGTGCAGCACCTTGAGCACCGGCATTGCGGCCATCGTCGTGCAGTTCGGGTTGGCGATGATGCCCTTGGTCGCCTCGTCGATCGCGTGCGGGTTCACTTCGCTGACCACGAGCGGCACGTCGGGGTCCATGCGGAACCCGCTCGAGTTGTCGATGACCGTGACGCCGGCCGCGGCGAACCGGGGCGCCTGCGCCTTCGAGGTCGTGGCGCCGGCGGAGAAGATCGCGATGTCGAGGCCGGTCGGGTCGGCGGTGGCGGCATCCTCGATGACGATGTCCTCGCCCTTCCAGGCCAGCGTCGAGCCGGCCGAGCGCGCGCTCGCGAAGTAGCGGATCGACGCCACCGGGAAATCGCGCTCCTCGAGCAGTCGCCGCACGACCGTGCCGACCTGCCCGGTCGCGCCGACGACGCCGATGTTCACTCCGTTGCGTGCCATGTGGTGTTTCCTCACTTGTGGGGCGGATGTCTCGGGCTGCGGCCGCGCGCCGCCCCGTACGTCATCTTCCAGTTTGGAGGACGTTCCTGAGTGTGTCGGACGCGCACGCAACATCGCGTCCTACGAAGGCGGAAATGTCCTCCAATTCGGCCGGATCTCGCGGTGCGTGCGTGAAGGTCGTCACACGTAGCGGTCAGTGCCGCGGCATCCGTTCAGCGACCGGTGCCCGCATGCACGACCGCGTCACCTTCGCCATCGAGCTCGAACGCCGAGTGCACCGCGATCGCGGCGGCGTGCACGCTGTCGGCGCGCGTCACCACCGAGATACGGATCTCGCTCGTCGAGATCATCTCGATGTTGATGCCCGCGTCGTAGAGCGCCTCGAAGAGCCGTGCCGACACGCCCGTCGCCGAGCGCATCGCGTTGCCGACGAGCGAGAGCTTGCCGATCTGGTCGTCGTACTGCAGCGAGTTGAAGCCGACCTCGTCCTTCTCGTGCGACAGCGCCGTGAGCGCGCGCTCGCCGTCGGCCATCGGCAGTGTGAACGAGATGTCGGTGCGTCCGGTCGAGGCGGCCGAGACGTTCTGCACGATCATGTCGACGTTCGCGTTGGTCTTGGCGACGATCTTGAAGATCTTGGCGGCGACGCCGGGCACGTCGGGCACGCCGACGACCGTGATCTTCGCCTCGGACAGGTCGACGGCGACGCCGGCGATGACGGACTCTTCCACTTCAGCTCCTTCGGGAAGACGCGAGGGGTCGTAGACCATCGTCCCCTCGTTGTTGTTGAACGAGGAGCGCACATGCAGCGTCACTCCGTGGCGACGGGCGAACTCGACCGCCCTGATGTGCAAGACCTTGGCTCCGGATGACGCGAGCTCGAGCATCTCCTCGCTGGTGATGCGGTCGAGCTTGCGTGCCTTCTTCACTATGCGCGGGTCGGCGGTGAACACGCCATCGACGTCGCTGAAGATCTCGCAGACGTCGGCGTCGAGAGCGGCGGCCAGCGCGACCGCCGTGGTGTCGCTGCCGCCACGGCCGAGCGTGGTGATGTCACGCGACTCGCGACTGAAGCCCTGGAAGCCCGCGACGATCACGATCGCGCCGTCGTCGAGCGCCTCGCGGAGTCGCACCGGGGTGACCTCGACGATGCGGGCGGCGCCGTGCGTGGCATCCGTGATCATGCCGGCCTGGCTGCCGGTGAACGACCGGGCCTCGTGACCCATACTCTTGATCGCCATCGCGAGCAGCGCCATCGAGATGCGCTCGCCCGAGGTGAGGAGCATGTCGAGTTCGCGAGGGGCCGGGATCGGGGTGACCTCGTGCGCCAGGTCGAGCAGCTCATCAGTCGTGTCGCCCATCGCCGAGACCGCGACGACCACGTCGTTGCCCGCCTTGCGGGTCTCGACGATGCGCTTCGCGACCCGCTTGATGCTCTCGGCATCGGCGACGGATGACCCGCCGAACTTCTGCACGATCAAGCTCACGTGGTCTCCTGGGGGTGGTGGCTGACGCCGGGATCCGTGTCCGATCGCCGATGCCCCATCTTACGGCGGCCCGGATGCGCGCTTTGAAATGTGACAGCGCACCGCTCGCTGAGCTCGTCGCGGCGGCGATAGAGTTCCGACATGTCGGAGGCGCTCGAGGGCTGGACCGAGTTCAACGTGGCGATGGTCGGTGCGACGGCGGCGCTCGCCGGCCTGCTCATCGTGGCCATGTCGGTGAACATCGGCGAGATCATGAAGTCGCCGACCCTGCCGCCCCGCGCGGCGTCGTCGATCGCGACGCTCGTGCTCGCGATCGTCGCCGGAGCCCTCGGGCTGATGCCCGGTCAATCGCCATTCGCCTACGGTGTCGAGGTGCTCGTCGTCTCCGTGATCGCCGCGGTCTTCACGGTGCACGCGATTCGCATGATCTCGCGGCAGCCCTCGCTCCCGCCGGGCTACCGGTTCGCGCAGGGCCTGGCAGGCGTGGTGCCGATCGCCGCGTTCATCGTCGGTGGCGTGCTGCTGCTGGTCGGTGCGGTACCCGCCGGACTCGTCGCGGTCGGGTTCGGGTCGGTGCTCGCCGTGGTCTTTGCGATCATCATGGCCTGGGTCGTGCTCGTCGAGGTGCTGCGCTGACCTCAGTGCGGGCGAGGCATGTACCACTCGGTGTACTCGGTCGCCCGGCCTTCGCTGTCGAGCCGGATGATCCAGAGGTTCAGGTAGTCCTTCTCGGCGGGGTAGAACGTCTTGCCCTGCACGACGACGAACCCGTCGTCTTCGTGAAGGACCTTCCAGTCGAACGACCAGGATCCGGGTTCGTCGAGGTCTTCGAGCCATCCGGCTACGATCTGCTCACGCCCGCGTCGCGGCTCCGAATCAGGACTCGTCAGATACACGGCATCGTCACTGAAGAGGGCGCCGATCTGCTCGGGGTCGTTCGATTCCCAGGCCGCGACGTAGTCCGCGACCCACTTCTCTCCTACGCTCGGCATGCTCTCCGTTGTACTCGTACCCACCGACGCCGGTCAACGGGCACGGTCACTGCTGCGGCATCCGCATGCTCATGTGTTCTGCGAATTGACCGTCAGTGCAGGAAGTTCTCTGATTCGAACGGCGTGTCGCCCGAATGACGCTCCCACTCAGACGGGAAGTTCCTGCAGTGGCCGGAGGGCGGGCGCGGCATGCGATCCGCGGGTCGCGGCGCGCCGTCAGCCGACGACGCGACGGCCTTCGAACGCCCGGCCGAGCGTCACCTCGTCGGCGTACTCGAGGTCGCCGCCGACCGGCAGCCCCGACGCGAGTCGTGTGACGCGGATCTCGAGGGTGGTCAGCAGCCGGCTGAGGTAGGTGGCGGTCGCCTCGCCCTCGAGGTTCGGGTCGGTGGCGATGATGACCTCGGTGACCGTTCCGTCGGCAAGTCGTTGCATGAGCTGCCGGATGCGGAGTTCGTCGGGCCCGATGCCGTCGATCGGACTGATGGCGCCGCCGAGCACGTGGTAGAGGCCGCGGAATTCGCGAGTGCGCTCGATCGCGACCACGTCTTTGGCCTCTTCGACGACGCAGATCAGCGCCGGATCGCGACGAGGGTCACGGCAGATCGAACAGGTCTGCTGTTCTGAGACGTTGCCGCAGATCTCGCAGAACCGTACCTTGTTGCGGATGTCGAGCAGGATCTCGGCGAGCCGGGTGACATCGAAGTGCTCGGTCTGCACGATGTGGAACGCGATGCGCTGTGCAGACTTCGGCCCGATGCCCGGGAGCCTGCCGAGTTCGTCGATCAGCTCTTGGACGATGCCCTCGTACACCGGCTACCCACGCTCCCCGAAGCCGGAACGGCCGGGCGCCTCGACCTCTTCGAGGAAGGTCGCACCCAGCACCTCGCGCACGACCGCCTCGCCGTAGCGCTGGAAGCCACCGGTACTGGCCGTGCCCCGCTTCGCGGGGGTTCGCGAAGCGACGCTCGCGTGCACTTCGGGCGGGGGGCCGGCGTACGGCGGCTCTTCATCTTCGGGCGGAGCGTCGGCGTCGTCGGGTGGAGCGTCGGCGTCGTCGGGTGGAGCGTCGGCGTTGCCGGGCGCAGCGTCGGTGTCGTCGGGTGTGGCGATCGCGACGTCAGCCGCGGTGCTCACGGGTACAACGCGGTCGGACACAGCGTCGGCGACGGATGCCGCGACCGGCGCTTTCGCATCGGATGCCGCCGTAACCCGCGCATCGGCAACAGGCACTTCGGCCACGGCAGTCATCGTGGCGACCGACGCCTGACTCGCACCGGTCGATGCGGCATCCGACCCGGGACCGGATCGGGCTGCGCCCGGTGCTGCGGCGGCATCCGTTTCGAGGTCGGATGGAATGGTGACGGTGGCCCACGAGTCGACGGGGCCTGCCGGCGCAGTGCCCGCGCGCACAGTGCCCGGCGACGCGGTACCCGACACCGAAGCGTTCGACGGCGCCGTCGCCACTGTGGCGCTGTCGGCGGGGGGAGGTGAGGGCGTCGAGGCGCCCCCTCGCGAGCCCGCCGATTCGCCCGCACCCGCTGCCGGCGCTGCCGGACGTGGTTCCGAGGCCGTGGTCTGACCCGGCCCGGCGGGCGCGGCAGCACCCGCGCCGCGAGCGAGACCGCCGTCGGCCTTGGCGATGAACTTCACGGTCACGCCGAGCACATCGGCGATGGCGCGGCGCAGCAGCTCACTGACGCTCTGGCTGGGAGCGCCGCCGCGGAAGCCTGCGACATCCTGCTCGCTCGGGAACGTGAGCACGAGCACCTCGCCGTCGCGGAACTCGCGAACCTGTGCCGTGACCGCCACGATCCAGGCGCTGCGCTTGGTGCGCTGGAGAGAGGCGAGCACTTCGGGCCAGGCGTCGCGCATCTGGCTGAGGGTGACCGGGCCGACTGGTTGGTGCGGCGCGGAAGTGGCCTCTGCGGCGGGCGGGCCGGCGGGCCGAGTCGAAGCAGGGGTCGATCCGACGCCCGCGCCCGGATCGGGGGGCGAAGCGGGAGTCCGTGCCGAATTGGACGCGGAGCCACCAGCGGTGGCGTCCGCGGATGAAGCGGACACCGGAGCGGGACTCGAGGCCGGGGCTGAGGCGGACGTCTGGGGCGACGAGGCAGGGGCCGGCGCCGGCGACGAGGCAGGGGCCGTCGTCGACGCGGGCGAAGGGGCCGCCCCTCGAGCCGCAGCAGGCGCAGCCGCCGAAACCGGCGCGCCTGCGGCATCCGTCGCCGTATCGGTGACCCCGACGCGACGCTCGAGGCGCTCGACGCGCGCGAGGGCACCGCGCTGGCTGTCGTCGCTCGACGGCACGAGCACGCGCGCGAGCATGAGCTCGAGGTGCAGCCGCGGCGAGGTGGCGCCGGTCATCTCGGTGAGTGTCTGGTTCACCAGGTCGGCGACACGTGAGAGCTCGGCCGAACCGAAGACCGCAGCCTGGGCCGCCATGTGGGTGAGCTCATCGGCCGGCACGCCGCGCAGCACGGCTGCCGCTGCTTCGGGCGACGAGGCCGCGACGACGATGAGGTCGCGCAGCCGCTCGAGCAGGTCTTCGACGATGCGACGCGGGTCTTGCCCGGTCTGCACGACCCGGTCGGATGCCGCGAACGCGCCCGCCGCGTCGTTCGCACCGATGGCGTCGACGACCTCGTCGAGCAGTGCCCCGTGGGTGTAGCCGAGCAGCGCCACTGCGCGCTCGTAGTCGAT
>DASSBT010000017.1:0-14388 GCA_035698465.1 Agromyces sp.
CTCGCCGAGCTCGCCGACCGCCGCGCGGTACCGTCCGTCGAGGGGGCTGAGCGGCTGGGGAGGCAGCGAAGTCATCGGATTCCTTGTCTGAGTGCTGGGGCGAGTTGCCGGAAGAGCGCCGTGGTCGCCCGCTCTATCATCCCAAGAACTCGATCGAAGGTCGCGGCATCCGAATAGTAGGGGTCTGGCACGTCGTGCAGCGCGGCGAGCTCTGAGTCGAACTCGAGCAGCAGGCGCACCTTCGCCCGGTCGGCCTCGGTCGGGGCCTGGTTGCGCAGGATGCGGGACTGCCCACGATCGAACGCGACGACGAGGTCGAGCGCCGGAAAGTCGACGGCCTCGAACTGGCGAGCCCGGTGGTGCGATCCGTCGTATCCCGCCCGGTCGAGCGCCGCGAGGGTGCGCTCGTCGGCGCGCTCGCCCACATGCCAGTCGCCGGTCGCCCCCGATTCGATGCTGAGGCGGTCGCCGAGTCCCGCGCGTTCGGCGAGCGAGCGCAGCACCACCGCGGCCATCGGCGAGCGGCAGATGTTGCCGGTGCACACGAAGGAAACCCGGAAGGGCTGCGCGGCGTCGCCAACGGGTTCCGCTCGCGTCATGGTCTCCATTCTGGAGGAGATGGTCGAGCTGCACGAGGGTGAAGCACGATGTCGACGGATGCCGCTCCGGCGACGACCGGCGACACCGCCGCTGCTCGCTCTCCGCTCGTCCTCCACAGCGCGCGTTGTGGTGAGGGTATGCACGGATGCCGCTGCGCGCCGCGTCCGCGCGGCGCCGGTGCCCGAGGCTCGTGACATGCACGACACCGATCCCATCAGCGACCTGATCCGCGGCCGCACCGTGACGCCCGACAAGGTCGACGCGGCCCGCCGTCACCTCGTCATGCTGACCTCCCTGGCCGACGAGGTCCGTGGCACGGTGCCGACGCTCGTGCCGACCGATGCCGGTTCGTGGCGCTCCGAGGCGTCGGCGCGTTACCGCGACGGGCTCGACGAGCTTCGGGCTCGCCTGTTCGCCGCACGAGATGAGCTGACCGAAGCGGTGTACTCGCTCGAAGAGCGCATTCGACGCATGCAGGCCGAGCTCGACGAGCAGGCGGCGACCGCGGCGGTCACACGATGAGCGACGACGGGCTCATCGTCTCGGGCGGCGGCTCGACCGCCGTCGCGGTCGACGAGTTGTTCGTCGACGCCTCCCGATTGGGTGCGACCGAGTCGATGCTGCGCGACTGGATCGAACGGCTGGGCGTGATCCAGCGCGGAATCGACGGGGTCGGCCTCGTCGATCCGATGGCCTCGTGGGGTACGGCGTCGCCGATGTGGGTGGTTCGCTCGGCCGCCAACTGCCTCGACCTGGCGGTGGACCAGGCGCGCGAGTTGCGGGTGTCACTCATCGTGGCGGCCGAGCGATACGGCGCCACCGAGCGCATGATCGACGGGCTCTGGCGCATCGGCGCGTCCATGGCCGCGCCGGTGCTCGGCATCGTGTTGATGTCTCCGTTGGTCATGGGCGGGATGCTGCTCGCCGCGGGCGGGCAGTTCGTCGGGTCGAAGGTCTGGGAGCTGAACGGGCTCGGGCCGACTCCGCTGGCGCGCTGGCTGAGCGAGAATCGCGGCCTGCTCAGCGACCCGGCGTTTGGGCGGATGGTCGGCCTCGCCGTCGACCACGCCGACGAGTTCCTCGCCGGTGCCCTTCACGTGCCCCTCTCGGGGCCGGTGATCTCGGCGATCGGCGCAGACATCGGCGCGCCAGAGAACGCCGCCGCCATCGCCGCGATCGCCGGCGTGCTGGGACTCGCGGGCAGCAAGGTGCTCGTCGACGGCCCCGTGAAGGTCGAGCGATCGGCGGAGCGCGTCGTCGCACCGCCGTCGGGTTACGGCGATCTGGCCGACCGAGTCCCACCGGCCGAGGCGGATGCCGCGCAGATCCGCATCGAGCGCTACGGCGAGGGCGATGATCGGCGGTACATCGTCTACATCGGCGGAACCGTCGAGTTCGGCATGGCGGCCGGCCCGCAGCCGTTCGACATGACGAACAACCTGCTCGGCATCGCCGACGACTCGTCGCTCGATGAGCTCCGGTGGGCCGGGGCGGAGTCGGGCGCGGGTGAGCGCGCGGTGCGCGAGGCGATGCGCGAGCAGGGCGTGCAGCCGCACGACCCGGTAGTCGCGATCGGGCACTCGGGCGGGGGCATCATCGCAGCGAACCTGGCCGCTGACCCCGAGTTGAACGTGGTCGGCGCCGTGAACCTCGGTGGCCCGGTCAGCTCGGCGCCGACCCGCGACGGCGTGCCGCTGCTCTCCCTCGAGCACGTGGAAGATCTCGTGCCGATGACCGGCGGCACGGGGCATCCGTCAGACGAGCTCGTCAGGGTGTCGCGAAGCGTGCTCGATTCCGATCGGCAGTACGACACGCTCGTGCCGGCGCACGAACTCTCGCGCTATCGCGAAACGGCGGTGCTCCTCGACGCGTCCGAGGAGGAGCACATCACTGCGATGCGTGAGCTCGTGAGTGAGATCACCCGTGGCGATTCCGGTGAGCGGGTCGACTGGACCGCGACGCGCGACCTCAGTCGCGAAACGCGCGACGTCAGTCGCGAGACGACGACGGACGCACGATGAGCCCGATCAGCCAGCTGATGAGGCCGAGCACGAGTGCGCCGAGCACGCCCCACCAGAAGCCGTCGATCACGAGGCCGAAGCCCATGAGACTGCTGATCCATGCGACGAGCAACAGCAGCAGCCCGTTGACGATGAAGGAGATGAGGCCGAGCGTCAGCAGGTACAACGGAAACGCGACGATGCGGATGAACGTGCCGACGATCGCGTTCACCAGCCCGAAGATCAGGGCGATGAGCAGGTACGTGAACACCGTCGCAAGCGTCGTGTCCTCGTATGGATCGACGCGCACCCCCGACACGATGAGGGTGGTGAGCCAGAGGGCGAACGCGACGACGATGACTCTGACGATGAATCGCATCCCCCAACTCTGGCAGACGAGGCGCTGCGATCGAAGGGGTACGGTGGAATCCGTGACCGCACCGGAGCCCACGGGGGCGAGCGTCCGCCTTCGCCCCGAAATCGCCGCCCTTCCCCCGTATCGACAGGGGCGACCTGCCCCAGCCGATGGCTACAAGCTCTCGAGCAACGAGAACCCGTATCCGCCGCTGCCGGGTGTCGCTGCCGCCGTGGCTGCCGCTGCGAACGAGATCAACCGCTATCCCGATGCGACCGCGCTCGTGCTCCGCGAGAAGCTGGCCGAGCGGTACGGCGTCAGTTCCGATGAGGTGATCGTCGGCGCAGGGTCGGTGTCGCTGCTCGCGGCATTCATCGCCGCCGCGGCCGGCGCCGGTGACGAGGTCGTCTACTCGTGGCGCTCCTTCGAGGCCTACCCCGGCCTGGTCACCGTGGCCGGAGCGACGAGCGTGCGCATCCCGAACGCCGCCGATCACAGCCACGACCTCGACGCCATGGCCGATGCGATCACCGAACGCACCCGGGTCGTGATCGTCTGCTCCCCCAACAACCCCACCGGAACCCTCGTCACCGCCGACGACTTCGAGGCGTTCATGGCCAAGGTGCCCGCCGACCGGCTCGTGCTGCTCGACGAGGCGTACAACGAGTTCGTGCGTGACGAGGCCACCGTCGACGGCCGCTCGCTGATCGGGCGCTACCCGAACCTCGTGATCCTGCGCACCTTCTCGAAGGCCTACGGCCTTGCGGGTCTTCGAGTCGGCTTTGCGATCGGCCCGCTGCCGATCCTCGACGCTGCGCGATCCACCACGATCCCACTCAGCGTCACGGCCGCATCGACGGCAGCGGCGCTCGCGTCGCTCGAACCCGTCGCCGAGGCGGAATTGCTCGACCGCGTCGCCACCATCGCCGAGCGTCGCGACCGCCTTCGCGGTTCGCTTCTCGAGCAGGGCTGGCCGATCCCCGAGGCGCACGGCAACTTCGTGTGGCTGCCGACGGGCGAGGCCACGGCCGCCGTCGCCGACCGGCTGTTCGACGCCGGACTCGTCACGCGGGCGTTCCCGCCCGAGGGCATCAGGGTCTCGGTGGGCGAGCCCGAGTCTGTCGAAACCCTCCTCAGGATTCTCGGTGAGCTTGTACCGGGCTCACAAGAAGGGCACCCGGCGTAGCGGGTAGCGTGGAACGGTGCCAGACCTCGAGAGAGACTTCACCGCGCCGACGGTCCAGCTCCTGACTCCCTCCGGAGAACTGCGTCCGACCCCCGAGGCCGAGCCCTACCTGCCGATCGTCGAGGCGCTGCCCGACGCGACGCTCGAGCAGTTCTACCGCGACATGGCGATCTCGCGACGCATCGACGTCGCCGGCGCGAACCTGCAGCGTCAGGGCCAGCTCGCACTGTGGGTTCCGAGCCACGGGCAGGAGGCCGCCCAGGTCGGCTCCGCCCGAGCGGCCCGCCCGCAAGACCACCTCTTCCCCTCGTACCGCGAGCACATCGTCGGCATCATCCGCGGGCTCGACTCCGTGAACATCCTCTCGCTGCTGCGCGGCGCCACCCTCGGCGGGTGGAACCCCGAGGAGAACGGCAACTTCCACCTCTACACGCTCGTGCTCGCCTCGCAGACCCTGCACGCCACGGGCTACGCGATGGGCATGCAGTTCGACGGGGTGGTCGGCACGGGCGACCCCGAGACGGATGCCGCGGTGCTGGTGTACTACGGCGACGGTGCCTCATCGCAAGGCGACGCCAGCGAGGCGCTCGTGTTCGCGTCGAGCTACCAGACGCCGCAGGTGTTCTTCGTGCAGAACAACCACTGGGCCATCTCGGTGCCGGTCTCGACGCAGTCCCGCAGCCCGCTCTCGCTTCGCGGCGGCGGATTCGGCATGCCCGGCCTGCGCATCGACGGCAACGACGTGCTCGTGAGCTACGCCGTCACCAGGCAGGCACTCGAAGAGGCCCGTGCCGGTGCCGGCCCCAGCCTGATCGAAGCGCTCACGTATCGTATGGGCGCGCACACCACCGCCGACGACCCCACGAAGTACCGCACCGATGCCGAGGTCGCGTACTGGGCCGAGCGCGACCCCATCACGCGGTATCGCACGTGGCTCGAGGGCCGAGGGGCATCCGAAGCGTTCTTCGCCGACGTCGACACCGAGGCTGCGGATGTCGCCGCCGACCTTCGCCGGCGCGCGCTCGAGCTCACGGCGCCGACGCGCGAGAAGATCTTCGCCCATGTGTACAGCGAGCCGCATCCGCTCATGCAGGAGCAGGCTGCCTGGCTCGACGCGTACGAGACCGGATTCGACGGAGGCGAGGCATGAGCGCGCACACCGACCAGCAACGCCGGGTGCCGGATGCCTCGGCCGACGCGCCGGAGGCATCCGAAGCATCCGAAGCATCCGAAGCATCCGCACCAGACGCGCCCACGCCCGTCGACGCGACCGTGCCTGTCGAGAATATGCCGCCCGCGGTATCCGGCCTCGACGCACCCATCGGCATGCGCGGCGTGCACACGCTCTCGATGGCCAAGGCGATCACCGCCGGCCTGCGCGAAGCCCTGCGCGCCGACGACAAGGTGCTGCTCATGGGCGAGGACATCGGCCCGCTCGGCGGTGTCTTCCGGGTGACCGAGGGCCTGCAGGCGGAGTTCGGCCCGAAGCGGGTGCTCGACACCCCGCTCGCCGAGTCGGGCATCGTCGGCACCGCGATCGGGCTCGCGATGCGCGGCTACCGGCCGGTCATCGAGATCCAGTTCGACGGCTTCATCTTCCCGGCGTTCGACCAGATCACGACGCAGCTCGCCCGGCTCACGCTTCGGCACGACGGCGCCCTGACGATGCCCGTCGTGATCCGCGTGCCCTACGGCGGCCACATCGGATCCATCGAGCATCATCAAGAGAGCCCAGAGGCCTACTTCGCGCACACGCCGGGGCTTCGCGTGGTGAGCCCGTCGAGCCCGCACGACGCGTACTGGATGATCCAGGAGGCCATCGCCTCGAACGACCCCGTGCTGTTCTTCGAGCCCAAGAGCCGCTATTGGCCGAAGGGCCCGGTCGACCACGACCACTCGGGAGTGCCGCTGCACGCGAGCCGCGTCATCCGCCAGGGCACGGATGTCACGGTCGTCGGCCACGGCGCCATGATCTCGACCCTGCTGCAGGCCGCCGACATCGCCGCGAGCGAGGGCACGAGCGTCGAGGTCGTCGACCTGCGCAGCCTCTCCCCCATCGACTACGGGCCGCTGCTCGATTCGGTGCACCGCACCGGGCGGCTCGTCGTGGCGCAGGAGGCCTATGGCTTCGCGAGCGTCGGATCGGAGATCGCCGCGACCGTCGCCGAGCGCGAGTTCTACTCGCTCGAGGCGCCGGTGCTGCGGGTGTCGAGCTTCGACACGCCGTTCCCGCCCGCGGCGCTCGAGACGGAGTATCTGCCGAGCCCCGACCGGGTGCTCGAGGCCGTCGACCGCGCGCTGGCGTACTGATGCCAGCGCGCGCGGTGCGCCCGGTGTTTCCGTTCGCGCGGTGCGTGCCCGTTCTAACAGGAACACCCAGCGCGAATGGAAACATACGACGCGGCTGGTGGAAGGTGGAGACATGAGCGAGATCCGATTCCCGTTGCCCGATGTCGGCGAGGGACTCACCGAGGCCGAGATCGTGCAGTGGCGCGTGGCGCCCGGCGATCGCATCGCGCTCGACCAGGTGTTCGTCGAGATCGAGACGGCGAAATCGCTCGTCGAGCTGCCGAGCGCGTTCGAGGGCATCGTCTCGGAGCTGCTCGTCGATGAGGGCAACACGGTGAATGTGGGCACGCCGATCCTGGTGATCCAGACGGATGCCCCGGCTCCGGATGCGTCGGCTCCGGATGCCGCGGGCACCGACGTCGCGGGCGCGAATGCCGCCGATGCGAATGCGTCGGGCACGGATGCCGCTACGCCGGCTTCATCGACAGGCGGCGGCGTTATGGCAGCCACTCCGCCATCGGGCGGCGCAGGTGGTCCGGCAGGAGCCACCACTCCCCCGTCGAACGGCGCTCCCGCAGCCACCGCCCCCGCGGGCGGCGCTGCCGCTCCCCCGTCGGGCACGGCGGCGTCGCACGCCCCCGCTGTCGCGGAGGGCGGCGGCGCCGTGCTCGTCGGCCACGGCACGACCGGGCCGACCGCGACACGGCGGAAGCGGCATCCGTCACCGGGTGGTGCCCATGGTCAGCTCGCGACGCAACCCGGAAACGGCGCGTCGCCCGGAGGTGTCGCCGCGGCCGTGGCAGCCGGGGATCGCGGTGTCGCTGGGCCGGCGGCCCCGGCGCCCGCGGGGGCAGGCGCGGCGGGCCCGACCGGGTCGGCTGCGGCATCCGCAACGCCGTCGCTTCGGCCCGCCAACAGGCTTCCGGTCATCGCGAAGCCGCCGATCCGCAAGCTCGCGAAGGATCTCGGCGTCGACCTCTCTCGGGTCGCGCCGACCGGCTCGATCGGCGACATCACCCGCGACGACTTGATTCGCGAGGCGGGCCAGGCGAGCGTCTTCCGCAACATCCAGACTCCCGAGTGGCCCGCCGACCGTGAGGAGCGCGTGCCCGTGAAGGGCGTGCGCAAGGCGATCGCCACCGCGATGGTGCAGAGTGCGTTCCAAGCGCCGCACGTCGGCCTGTTCGTCGATGTCGATGCCACGCGCACGATGGAGTACATCAAGCGGCTGAAGGCCTCCCCCGACTACGCCGGCGTCAGGATCTCACCGCTCTTGGTCATGGCGAAGGCGATGATCTGGGCAGTGCGGCGCAACCCAACGGTGAACGCGCAGTGGACCGACGAGGAGATCATCGTAAAGCACTACGTGAACCTCGGCATCGCGGCGGCGACCCCCCGCGGGCTCATCGTGCCGAACGTCAAGGAGGCGCAGGAGATGACGATGACCGAGCTCGCCACAGCGCTCGAGCAGCTCACGCTCACCGCGCGTGAGGGCAAGACCCAGCCCGCCGAGATGCAGGGCGGCACGATCACGATCACGAACATCGGTGTGTTCGGCATGGACACCGGCACGCCCATCCTGAACCCCGGCGAGGTGGCGATCGTCGCACTCGGCACGATCAAGCAGAAGCCGTGGGTCGTCGACGGCGAGGTGCGGCCGCGTTACGTGACCACCATCGGTGCGTCGTTCGACCATCGGGTGGTCGACGGCGACGTTGCGAGCCGCTTTCTCGCGGATGTCGCGTCGATCATCGAGGAGCCCGCGCTGCTGCTCGAGTGAGCGGCGCTCCGCTCAGAGCCGGATCTCGTAGGTGACCGAGTCGGGTGTGCGGTCGACCTCGGTGAGCCCCGCGTTCTCGAGCGCGCGGCGGGCGGCGAGGTTCGACACCTCGCACTCGGCTCGGGCGATCGTGGCGCCGGTCGACCGTGCGAGCGCGACGGCCTCGAGCACGGTGTGCAGTGCGAGGCCCTGCCCGCGCACGGCCGGCACGAGTCCGAACGCGAACTCGACGGCGCCGTCGGTGCCCGGCGGGCCGAACAGGTTGACGCCGCCGATCGTCGCGCCGTCGTCGGTGCGGTGCACCAGGTACGGCCCGTAGGGTGCGGGGTCACCCGACTCGCGGGCGGCGGTCACGTACTCGCGCAGCAGTTCGGGTTCGTCGGTGAAGGCGTATCCGCCCTCCCACCCGTCGTTCGGGTCGACCTCGCCGGCGAGCACTCGCTCGGCATCGGCGACGGTGAACGGATGCAACGTGAGGGGGGTCGTCGTCGTATCCACGTGCTTCATGCTCGCACGTCGGTGCGACAGTCGCCAACGTTGTCCACCGAGAATGACGGGAAGTGTCGACGCCCTGCGCGTGTTGTTGAACGTGTCGGCGAACCCCGCTGATGGTTTTGACAATCATTATCAATAAGAGATACCGTCGACCCATGACGCACCGAGCCCACATCACGCCGCCTCGTGTTCGCAACGCTATCGTCACGGGGGCTGTGCTGACCGCGGGTGCGCTCGTGCTCGCGTCGTGCGCCAGCCCCGGGGCATCCGCGAACGGAGCATCGGGGAGTCCGTCGATCGTCGCCACCACGACGCAGGTCGGCGACTTCACGCGGGAACTCGTCAGCGACACCGCCGACGTGACGCAGCTCATCAACCCCGGCCAGAGCGCCCACGGCTTCGACCCGTCGGCCGCGCAGCTCGTCGCGCTCGCCGAGGCCGATGCCCTCGTGGTGAACGGGGCAGGCCTCGAGAGCTGGCTCGACGACGCGGTGGCGGCCTCGGGCTTCGATGGCGTGCTGATCGATGCGAGCACGGGCATCGAGCGGTTCGGCACCGACGACCACGCTGATGAGGCGCACAGCGATGAGGCGCACGGCGATGAGGCGCACGCAGATGAGCACGCCGAACACAGCTCCGATGAGCATGACGACCACGACGACCACGCCGGCCACGATCACGGTGACGGGAACCCCCACATCTGGACCGACCCGCACCTGGCCGAGCAGATGGTCGAGAACATCGGCGCCGGCCTCGCGACCGTGCCCGGCCTGGAGACCGACACCATCGCCGCGAACGAAGCGGCCTACCTCGACGAGCTGGCGGCCATCGACGAGTGGATCCACGAGAACGTCGAGCGGGTTCCCGCCGAGCAGCGGCTGCTCGTGACCAACCACGACGCCTTCACGTACTTCCTCGAGGCGTACGACATCACGTTCGTCGGCAGCGTCATCCCGAGTTTCGACGACAACGCCGAGCCGAGCGCCGCCGACATCGACGAGCTCGTCGCGAAGATTCGTGCCACGGGTGTGCAGGCGGTGTTCTCCGAGGCATCCATTTCGGCGAAGGCCGCAGAGACCATCGCGCGCGACGCCGACGTGAAGGTCTATGCCGGCGACGATGCGCTCTACGGCGACTCGCTCGGGCCCGACGGCTCCGATGGGGCGACCTACCTCGGCAGCCAGGAGCACAATGTGCGGCTCATCCTCGAGTCGTGGGGCGTCGAACCTTCCCCGCTGCCCGCCCTGCTGCAAGGATGACCGCATGTCCATGAGCGACACCCCCGTGTTGCGCCTCACCGGCGCCGCCTTCACCCACCCGGGCGGCGGCGGGGTGACCGGGCTCGACCTGACCGTCGAGGCCGGCACGGCGATTGCGCTCATCGGTCCCAATGGGGCCGGCAAGTCGACGCTGCTCAAGGGCGTGCTCGGCCTCGTCCCGCTCACGGCCGGCACGATGACGCTCGGACCGACCGAGACCAGCGGGGCGGATGCCGCAGCCGGCGCTTCCACCACAGCACATGCCCGCGACGGCATGATCGGCTTCCTCCCGCAATCGAGCGAGCTCGACCCCGACTTCCCGATCAGTCTCGAGCAGGTCGTGATGCAAGGGCGATACCGGCGGCTGGGGTTCCTGCGATGGCCGGGCCGAGACGACCGCGCGGCGGTTCGACGCGCACTCGACACCGTGGGCCTCACGGCGCTCGCGAAACGACGGTTCGGTGAGCTGTCGGGTGGGCAGCGTCAACGCGGCCTGCTCGCACGGGCGCTGGCGAGTGAGCCGCGCCTGCTCCTGCTCGATGAGCCGTTCAACGGGCTCGACCAGACGAATCGCGACGCCCTGGTCGACACTCTGCGCACACTGAAGCAGCGGGGAGTCGCCGTGGTCGTCTCGACCCACGACCTCGAGCTCGCGAAGGAGGTCTGCGACTTCGTCGCGCTCGTGAATGGGACGCAACTCGCATTCGGGCCCGTCGACGAGGTGCTCACGCTCGGCAACGTGCAGGAGTGCTTCGACGGCGTAGAGGTCGAAATCGACGAGCACACGCTGGTGGTACCCGGCCACGAAGGTCACTGATGCCGAATCCGGCATATGCAACGCGGGCGCGGGGGAGTGGTCGCGGATGACGCTGATCGATGCGCTCTTCGGGGCGTTCGCACTGCCGTTCATGGCCCGTGCCCTGCTTGTGATGCTGGTGCTCGCGGTCGTCGCCGGCGTCGTCGGCGTGCTCGTGAACCTCAGGGGCCTCGAGTTCATCAGCGACGGACTCACGCACGCCGTCTTCCCGGGCCTCGCGATCGGGCTTGCACTCGGTGGCACCGCTGGACTCGTGCCGGGCGCCACTGTGGCTGCGCTCGCGGCCGCGGTCGTGCTCACCTGGCTGGATCGGGCCGGCATCACCTCCGACGCGGCGATCGCCATCGTGCTCACCGCGATGTTCAGCGTCGGCGTGATCGTGGTGTCACGAGGCGACGACTACGCGTCGGAGCTCGAGGCGCTGCTGTTCGGTCGAGTGCTCACGATCCCGCCGGAGTCGGTTGTTCCCCTCATTCTGGTGTGCCTCGTCGCGGTCGTTGCGGTGGCCGTGACGATGAAGCAGCAGGTGTTCCGCGCGTTCGACCGATCGGGAAGTCGTGCGGTGGGTGATTCGGCGCTGGCGCTCGACCTGACGCTCAACGCGGCCGTCGCCCTCGTGGTGGTGGCGGCGGCGAGCACGGTCGGCACGCTCCTCGTGCTCGCCCTGCTCATCGTGCCTGGCGCAGCGGCGCGGCTGATGACCGAGCGACTGTGGTGGCTGTTCCCGGTCGCTGCCGGGTTCGCGGCGCTCATGGCGTGGCTCGGCCTCGCCGTCGGGTTCGCCGGCTCGGTCGCTGGTGGAGTCGACCTGCCTGCCGGCAGCACGATCGTGGCGGTGTTCGTCGTCGGGTACGGGGTGGTGCTGCTCGGGAGGTGGATCGCCGATCGGCGGCGGGGCAGCGCGGTGAGGGCGGGGGGTCTCGAGACGCGTCCGACTCCGGCGGGCGCTCCTCGACCCGCGGAGACGGGCGCTCCTCGACCCGCGAGGGCGGGGGAGCGCTGATGGGGTACTTCGAGCGGGCGCTCGTCGCGGCGATCGTCATCGGTGCGGGCACCGGGTTCGTGGGGGCGCTCGTCGTGCTGCGCCGCCGCACGTTCTTCGCGCAGGCACTCACGCACGGCACCTACCCCGGTGCAGTCGCGGCGGCCGCGATCGGCGTCAGCGTGCCGCTCGGTGCGGCCGCGGCATCCGTGGTGCTCGTCGGGGTGATGGCGGGCATCGCGCGAGTCGGGCGTCAGGGTGCACAGGTCGCAGCGGGCATCGTGCTCACGGGCGGGTTCGCGGCCGGCGCCATCCTGCAGAGCCTCCTCCCTGGCCTGCCGGTGCAGGCCGAGTCGCTGCTCGTCGGCTCGATCCTGACCGTGAACGACGGAGATATTCTGCTTGCGGCATCCGTCGCAATCGTGTCCGTCATCACCGTCGCGGTGTTCGGCAAGGAGATCGCATTCTCGACGTTCGACCCGCCCGGCTTCCGCGCCGCGGGGTATCGGGAGTGGCCGATCGAGCTGCTCGTGCTCGGCCTCACCGCCGCGACCGTCGTCAGCGCGCTGCCCGCGGTCGGCGCGATCCTTGCGATCGCGTTGATCGCCGCCCCCGCGGCCGCGGCGCGACTCGTGGTGCCCACGTATCGCGGCATCCTCTTCACGGCGCCGGTGATCGGTGCGGCATCCGGAGTCATCGGTGTGCTCGCGTCCCGTGTGCTCGCAGTTGCGGCAGGTCCGAGCATCGCGCTGGCGGCGACCGGGTTCTTCATCGTCGCGTTGGTCATCTCCAAGCTGCGCGGGCTAGCGTGGAGGCGAGTCGCCATACCCGTGGAGACGGCAGAGGACGCACGCACCGCATGAAACGCAACACCTGGCAACGCGAAGCCGTTCGCGAGGCCCTCGACGACACCGAGGGCTTCATCAGCGCGCAGGCGCTGCACTCCGCGCTGCACGCGAGCGGTTCGCCGATCGGCCTCGCGACCGTGTACCGGGCGCTCGGCGATCTCGCCGCGAAGGGGGACGCCGACTCGCTGCAGTCGCCAGAGGGAGAAGCCCTCTATCGGGCCTGCTCGACGACCGGCCATCATCACCACCTGATCTGCCGCAACTGCGGTCTCACCGTCGAGATCGCCGCCGACGAGGTCGAGACGTGGGCGAAGCGGGTCGCGGCCGAGCACGGGTTCACCGGCGCAGCGCACGTCGTCGACGTGTTCGGGCTATGCGCCAACTGCACGAAACTCGGTACGAGCGAAACGGGTCGAAACCCCTGACCATCCTGAAGATCACCGCTCGTGACTTGAGAGGGTGCTGAAAGGCCGATAGCGTTGCCGAGTCCCCCAGGACCGAATTCGCCCAGTCCGCGCCCCCACTCCCACCGGCCCCCACCGGAACGAGCGAGGTCGTACGGTTCGGCGGCGTGGTGCACGGCCCCGATGGCCGTGCGCGCTGGTTTCGAAGTTCGCACCGTGTGACATCGCGGAGTGCTTGAGCTACGTCTCCCGGATCGCCGTGAACCCGGTCGTGAACCATGAGTACGCCTGCCTGCCGGTCGCACAGCACCTCGGCCGATGCGCAAGGCGTGCATGGAGCACCCAAGAATGCCCGAACATTCCACAGCCACCGGAACAGCCACAGCAACACCCCCCGACCTCACCCCCGAATCCCCCGACGCGACCGCCGCCGCCGACCGTCATGCCCCACCCGCGCTCGAGGTGCGCGGGCTCACCAAGTTCTTCGGACGCAGGCCCGACGAGGCCCTCGAGCGCCTTCGCGCCGGTGCGAGTCGAGCCGAGCTGGCCGGCCTCGGCACGGCCGCCGTCATCGACGCCGACTTCACCGTGCGTCGTGGCGAGATCTTCGTCGTCATGGGCCTCTCGGGCTCGGGCAAGTCGACCCTCATCCGCACCCTGAACGGCCTGCTCGAGCCGACAGGCGGCACCGTCACGGTGATGGGGGAGGAGATCACCGGCATCACCCCGAAGCGCCTGCGCGAGGTGCGCCGCCGTCACGTGTCGATGGTGTTCCAGCACTTCGCACTGCTGCCGCACCGCACGGTGCGCGACAATGCGGCGTACGGCCTCGAGATCCAGGGCGTCCCGCTCGCGGAGCGCAACGAGCGCGCCGAGCACATCCTCGAGCGCGTCGGCCTCGGCGGCTGGGGCGACAAGATGCCCGACGAGCTGTCGGGCGGCATGAAGCAGCGCGTCGGCCTCGCCCGCGCGCTCGCCACCGACACCGACATCCTGCTGATGGACGAGGCGTTCTCTGCGCTCGACCCGCTCATCCGCCGCGAGATGCAGGAGCAGCTCGTCGACCTGCAGCAGGAGCTCGGCAAGACGATCGTGTTCATCACCCACGACCTGAACGAGGCCATGTTCCTCGGCGACCGCATCGCCGTCATGCGCGACGGCCGCATCGTGCAGCTCGGCACGGCAGAGGAGATCCTCACCGATCCCGCCGACGACTACGTGGCGCAGTTCGTCGCCGACGTCGACCGGGCCCGAGTGCTCACCGCGGGCAACGTGATGGAGGCGCCGCGCGCCGTCGTCACGGCATCCGCAGGCCCTCGTGCCGCCCTGCGCGCGATGCGCGACCTGCAGACCTCGATGGTCTTCGTCGTCGG
>DASSBT010000018.1:0-8461 GCA_035698465.1 Agromyces sp.
GACGCCCTTCAGGAGCACCGGCAGCTTCGTCCATTCGCGAAGGCGCGCAAGGTCGGCCCAACCGAGTGCCGGGTTCGAGAACACGTCGAGGAAGGTCTCGATCGCCGCGCGCGGCAGCGGCGACCGCAGCGCGGCGCGCACGCCGCCGTCGACGAGTGGCGTACGGGCGCCGGCCCGTGCGATCGAGAACGCCGATGCCAGGAGCTTCGGCGTCACCTTCGGGCGGGCCCCACCGCCGCCGCGTGACGCACGGTCGCGAACGAGCTCGGCGAACACGGGATCGCTCGTGTACTGGGCAATGCCCAGGCCGCGGGTGAAGGGGAGGTAGGCGAGGTCGAGGTCGCGCGTGCGCCAGCCGAGCAGGTGCGTGTCGAGCGTCACGACGATCGCCTCGCACCCCGATGCCTCCGCGCGGCGCACGAACGACGCGTTGAGCTCGTCGACAGCTCCCCAGTACAGCTGGAACCACCGCGCGTGCTCGCCCATCACGGCCGCGACGTCCTCCATCGGCATCGACGCCTGATTCGACAGCACGTACGGGACGTCGAGCTCGGCGGCGGCACGTCCGACGGCCACATCCGCCTCCGCGTGAGCCAACTCGGCGACGCCGATGGGCGAGAGCAGGAACGGCGTCGCGCGCCGTCGACCGAGCAATTCGATCGAGAGGTCGCGGTGCGAGACGTCCCTGAGCACCCGCGGCCAGATTCCCCAACGGTCGAACGCGGCCCGGTTCGCCGCCATGGTCCGTTCCGACCCTGCGCCGCCCGCGAGGTACGCGAACGCGTCAGCGGGGATCGCCTTGCGCGCCGCGCGCTCGAGCGCCTCGAAGTCGACCGGCACGCGAGGTTTCGTGCCGCTCACGCCCGCGCGGAACACCTCGGACTGCACCGCGCGCACGTACCCGCGCGCGTCGTCGGCGTTGCTGTCTGCCCGGGCCATCGGGTCGCTCCTTCGCGGTCGTCCTGCGAGCCAGCGTAGCGATGCCCGCACTGCGCCGGGATGGCGTACTCGAACTAGGGTGGAACGGATGCCGCAGCTCCCCGACCTTCTCGTCGCCGCCATCGCCCTCGTGCGCGACCGACGCGTGCTCATGGTCACCGCGCGCGATCGCGAGGTCTACTACATGCCCGGCGGCAAGATCGACGACGGTGAGACCCCGGCCCAGGCCGCGGTGCGTGAAGCGCTCGAAGAAGTCGCCCTCGAACTCGCGCCCGACGACCTCGACGAGCTGTTCGAAGTGGTCGTCCAGGCGCACGGCGAGCCCGACGGACGGCTCGTGCGCATGCGGGTGTTCAGGGCCGAGACGGATGCCGCGCCCACTGCGTCTGCCGAGGTCGGTGCGTTGCACTGGGTGACGACCGCCGACACCGACCGCTGCCCGCCCGCGGGCGCGGAGGTGCTGCGGCGGCTCGCGGCATCCGGCGTCATCGACTGACGTTGCGCGGGTGGGTGATGCGGCGGCTCGCGGCATCCGGAATCACCGACTGACGACGCGCGCATAGACTGCGGTCATGCCGGGCACACGTGAGTTCCGGAGCGGCGATCGGGTGGTGCTCGTGCACCGCTCGGGTGACGACGTGGGGCCGGTGTACGTGCTCGTGCACGGTCTCGGCATGGACCACGACTCGTGGAACGGCCTCGCCGACGCCCTCGGGCGGTCGGGACGGGTGTACGCGCTCGACATGCCCGGATTCGGCGACGCGCCGAAGCCCGCGCAACCGCTCTCGATGGCCGAGTCGGGCGACCTGCTCGCCGAGCTGCTGCGCGACGAGGGTCTCACGGATGCGGTGCTCGTCGGCCACTCGACCGGCGCGCAGGTCATCGCCGAGACGGCCGCGCGGCATCCTGAGCTCGTGAGCAAGCTCGTGCTCATCGGGCCGACCGTGAACCCCGTGGAGCGCACGGTCGCGCGCCAGACCCTGCGGTTCCTGCAGGACGTGGCGTTCACGAATCCGAAGGTGATGGCGCTCGGGATCGCCTCGTACATGCAGGCGGGACCGCGCTGGTATGCCGAGAACCTGCGGCCGATGGTCGAGCACGACATCGAGGTCGCGCTCGAACGCGTCACCGCCGACACGCTCGTCGTGCGTGCCGAGCACGACCGTGTCGTGCCGCGCTACTGGGCCGAGCAGGCCGCGGCGCTCGCGCCGAACGGACGGGTCGCCGAGGTTCCGGGCCGGGGCCACGAGACGATGATCACGGCCGGCCCCGAGGTCGCACAGCTCATCGCTCGGCACGCGCAGGGCGAGCCGGTCGGCAGGCGGGTGACGCCCGCGATGGCGGCGGATCCGACGAAGGTCGAGCCGGTGCCGGATGCCGCGGCGCTGCGTCCGATCGCGGCCGTCGGGTGGTGGATCCTCGACGAGCTCACCGCGCTCGCCATGCAGCTGGCGACACCGTTCCGCATGCGGGCACCCGCGCGCTTCCGCCGCGGTGACCCGGATCTGCCCACGGTCGTGCTGCTGCCCGGTGTCTACGAGCACTGGTCGTTCCTGCGATCGGTCGCCGACGAGCTCAGCCGGGCGGGCTACCGCATCGCGGTCGTGCGCGGGCTCGGGCCGAACCGTCGACCGGTCGTCGACACCTCGGAGCGACTCGCACGGGCGCTCGCGCGTGTGCCGACGCCATCGGCCGGGCGGGTGATCGTGTCGCACAGCAAGGGCGGACTCATCGCCAAGCACCTCCTGCTCGGCGACTCGAACGGGGAGGGCGAGCGCAGGCAGGGGCTCGGGCCGGGGCTCGAGGAGGGCGAGCGCGGGCAGGGGCAGGCGCTCGGGCAGGGCCCCGGCCTCGGGCTCGTCGGGATCGTCACCGTGTGCACGCCCTTCGCGGGCTCCTCGCGGGCTCGGATCTTCCTCGACCCCAGCATTCGCGCGTTCCTGCCCGACGACGAGACCATCGTGCAGCTCGGCGCCGCAGCATCCGTCAACGCCCGGATCGTGTCGGTCTTCGGCACCTACGACCCCCACGTGCCGAGCGGCAGCGTGCTCGAAGGGGCGACGAACATCCGCGTGCCCGTCACGGGACACTTCCGCATCCTGCTCGCGCGGGAGACCAGCCGGGCCGTGCGTGACGGCATCGGCATGCTCATGGCAGGGCAGCAGCGCTGAGCGGCGCACGCATGCGCCCGCCCGCTGCGAGGCCGCCTGCGGCGGTGGAGTCGGACCAGCTACCGGCGACGGCGATCGGCTTCGCCACCCGCCACGCTGAGGGCGACGCTCAGTGCGCGTACTCGAGCAGGTCGAGACCGACCTGGCGCATGCCGTCGAGCACGGCGAGGCGCGACGAGAGCATGGTGTCGGCGTAGTACATCGACACCGCGTAGGCGACGCTCGCCCGAGGCCCACGGAGCACGCCGACCTCACTGCGCACGCCGCCGTCGGTGCCGGTCTTGTTCACGAGCAGCACGCCGTGGTCGGGCGCCCGGTGTGCGAGCGGGTCGAGGCCGAACGCACTCGCGACCATCGACAGGTCGGAGTTCAGCGACAACCAGCTGATGACGCGCTGCGACACCTCGGGACTCACGATCTCGCCACGAGCCAGTGAGGCGAAGAGCCAGGTCAGTTCCTTCGCGGAACCGATGGAGAGTTGCGGCGCGTCATCGGGCCCACGATGATCGCGCACGAGGTCGAGCAGGGCCGTGCGCGTGAGCCCGAGCGCCTCGGTGCGTGCGCGCACCGCCTCGAGGCCGATGTAGCGGATGAGCACGTTCGTGGCGAGGTTGTCGCTCGTGGCGCCGATGAGGGCGGCGAGGTCGGCGAGCGGCAATGACGGCGACTGCAGGTGCTGCCAGATGCCCGAGTCGCCGACCGAGTCGCGCGGCGCGCGATCGAGCACCGTGAAGCCCTCTGGGCTCGCACCCGACAGGCGCGACGCCACCTCGACGAGCAGCAGCACCTTGCCGATCGAAGCCGTCGGCATCACCACATGATCGTCGACTGAGAAGAGCACCTTGCCCGTCGCGAGGTCGGTGGCGCGCGCCGAGACCTGGACGCCCGCGAGGGCGAGTTCACCGAGGGCGTTGAAGCCGCGCCCGAAGTTCTCGTTCGGTTCTTCCGTGCGATGCTTTCCGCGTCGAATACTCGCATGCCTCGCGCGCCGCTCAGAACCCTGCGACGGCGTCACCACGGCGATTGCACGCTCTTCCTCTGGGGCTCGGCGCTCCCCCACCGCGGACGCGGCGCGCTCGAGAAGGACGGACTGGACTAAGCCAGTGTAAGACCCGGCGAGGGCAGCGCCATCGCACTCGCGGCGCGCCGGGGGTTATCCCCCTCCGGATCGGGCGGCTCCCCGGCTCCCGCCGCTCCCCCGGCATTCATAACGTGAGTGCATGTCCACTCTTGAAACCTCTCGTCGCCCGTCTCACACGGGCCGAACCGTCATGCTCATCGTCGTGGGCGTCGTCGTCACGGCGATGATCGTCTGGCTCGCCACGGGCATCGCGCACGCCGCCACCCGCCCCGATGCATCCGGCACCTTCGAGATCGAGGAGCCCTTCGACAGCGTGGTACTCGACAGCGATCTGGCCGACGTCGACATCGCGTACCGCGATGTCGACCGAAGCGAACTGACCCTTCGGCAGGGCGATGCTCGCGAACATCTCGAACTCGATCACGAGGTGCGCGGCGACACGCTGCATGTCTCGCTGCGACATGTACGAGACGTCGGCGTGCCGCTGTGGTGGCCCTGGTTCGGCGACCGCAGCCCGCGACTCGAACTCGTGCTGCCCGCGGCGCTCGAGCGTGAGCCCGTGGCGCTTGAGGTGAGCACCGAGATGGGCGACATCGACACCACGGGCGCCTTCGCCGACGTCTCGCTTCACAGCAGCGTGGGAGACATCGAGCTGGATGGCTCCGCCGAGTCGCTCGCGGTGCACACCGACGCCGGCGAGATCGGCCTCGAACGCTTCAGCACCGAGGGCGAGCTCACCGCCCGTTCCGGCGTGGGAGACGTGACGATCGGCCTCGAAGCGCTGCCGAGCGGCATCCGGGTCGAGACCGATGCCGGTCAGGTGCACGTCGACCTGCCGCAGGGACGCTACGCCCTGACCGCCGACACGTCGCTCGGCGATGTCGACATCGACGCCGACAACGATTCGTCGGCAGCACGCCAGTACGAGTTCACGACGAGCGTGGGCGACATCTCGGTCAGGAGCTAAGGCCCGGTCCGCTCCTCTCTACCGGAGGAAGACGCTCCTACCAGATGGTGACGCGCTCGCTCGGCTCGAGCCAGAGCGCGTCACCATCTACCACGTCGAACGCCGCGTAGAACTCGTCGATGTTGCGCACGATCTGGTTGCAGCGGAACTCGTTCGGCGAGTGCGGGTCGATCGCGAGCAGGCGGATCACCTCTTCGTCGCGGCCCTTCATCTGCCAGGCCTGCGCCCACGACATGAAGAAGCGCTGCGCCGCGGTCAGCCCGTCGATCTCGGGCCCGTCGATCTCGGGCCCGTCGGTCGCTGAGCTCGCGGTTCCCAGCGAGAGCACGTACGCCTTCCACGCGATGGCCAGTCCGCCGAGGTCGCCGATGTTCTCGCCGATCGTGAGCGCACCGTTCACGTGGTGGTCGTCGCCGTGCTCTGCACCGTCGAGCTGGGCCGGGCGTAGCGCGTCGTACTGCGAGATCAGCGCCTTCGTGCGATCCTCGAACGCCGTGCGATCCGCCTCGGTCCACCAGTCGGTGAGGCGGCCGTCGCCGTCATACTTCGAGCCCTGGTCGTCGAAGCCGTGGCCGATCTCGTGCCCGATCACGGCGCCGATGGCACCGTAGTTCGCCGCGGCATCCCGAGCCGCATCGAAGAACGGGTACTGCAGGATCGCCGCGGGGAACACGATCTCGTTGAACCCCGGGTTGTAATAGGCGTTGATCGTCTGCGGGGTCATGAACCACTCGTCACGGTCGAGGGGCTTGCCGATCTTGCCGAGCTCGCGATTGAACTCGAACTCGGCGGTCGCCCGCACATTGCCGACGAGATCGTCGGGGTCGATCTCGAGCGCGGAGTAGTCGCGCCACTTCACAGGGAAGCCGATCTTGGGAGTGAACTTCTCGAGCTTGTCGAGCGCCTTCGCGCGGGTGTCGTCACCCATCCACTCGAGCGAGGCGATCGACTGCCGGTACGCCTCGACGAGGTTCGCGACGAGGTCGTCCATCGCCTCCTTCGCCGCCGGCGGGAAGTGCCGCTCGACGTAGATTCGACCGACCGCCTCCCCCATGGCGCCCTCGACGAGCGAGACGCCGCGCTTCCAGCGCTCGCGCATCTGCGGCGTGCCCGTGAGGGTGCGGCCGTAGAAGTCGAAGTTCGCCTCGACGAAGTCGTTCGAGAGGTAGGCGGCGCTCGACCGGATGACCTGCCAGGCCAGCCAGTCCTTCCACGCCGGCAGTCGGTCTTCGGTCAGCAGCGCGCCCAGACCCTCGACGAAGCTCGGCTCGCGCAGCACGAGCTCATCGAAGGCGCCATCCGGCACGCGCATCGCGTCGCGCCAGATATTCAGGTCGACGGATGACGCGGCTGCGGCATCCGCCCACGTGTAGAGGTTGTACGTCTTCTCGCTGTCGCGGGTGTCGACGTTGCTCCAGTGCACGCCCGCGAGCGCGGTCTCGAGGTCGAAGACCCGCACGGCACGCTCCGCCGGATCATCGAGCTGGGCGAGGGTGAACATGCGCTCGAGGTGCGAGTTGTAGGCGCTGCGCACCTCGGCGAAGCGCTCTTCGCGGAAGTAGCTCTCGTCGGGCAGGCCGATGCCGCCCTGCTCGACGAAGACGAGGTAGCGCTCGGGGTCGCCGGGGTCGTTGTCGACGTAGAGCTGCAGGAATCCCGAGACGCCCTGTCGCTCGAGCCGGCCGAGCGTCTCGAGGAAGGAGCCCACCGAGTTGATCAGCGCCACGTCGACGAGTTGCCCGGCGATGGGGGTTGAGCCCAGCATTTCGGCTCGCTGCTCGTTCATGAAGCTCGCGTAGAGGTCGCCGACCTTGCGGGCCTCGGTGCCGGGCTCGGCCTGCTGCGCCTCCTCGATGATCTCGCGCACGGCCTGCTCGGCCTCTTCGTGGAGCACAAGGAATGAGCCGTACCTGGCCTTGTCGGCCGGGATCTCGGTGCGCTCGATCCATTTGCCGTTGACGTGGCGGAACAGGTCGTCTTGCGGACGCACCGCGCCGTCGAGTTCGTCCTTCGCGATGCCTGAGGAGAGGGTGACGTCGGTCATCACCCCAGCCTAAGCGGGCACAGCGCGGGCCGACGAGAGCGCCGAACGCGCCGCGCGTCGTCAGCGCAGTTGGGCGAAGCCCTCGGCCTTCCGGGTCGGCCCGACGATGAGGATCGTGTCGTCAGGACCAAGCACGGTATCGGCATCGGCATTCGTCCACTCGGCTCCGGGTCTCTTGTACGCGGCCACGGTCACGCCGAACTCCTTTCGCAGGCCGGTCGTGCCGAGCGGCATGCCGCAGAGCCGGGCGGGCGGCGTCGACTTTACGACCACATATCCGCGCTCGATCTCGACGTAGTCCTGTGCCGCACCACGCACGAGGTGGGCCACCTTGCGTCCCATGTCCTTCTCGGGGTAGATCACGTGATGCACGCCGAGCTGCTCGAGGATGAGGCCGTGCCGGTCGTCGACGGCCTTCGCCCAGATGACCGGGATCTTCATGCTGAGCAGCACCGAGCAGGTGAGGATCGATGCCGAGATGTCGTCGCCGATCGCCACCACGACGCGGTCGAACTCGTCGATCGCGAGCTGGCGAAGCGCCTCCTCCCTCGTGGCATCCGCTCGCACCACGTGTGTGAGCACGCCGTTCATCGCCTGCACGAGGTCCTCGTCGAGATCGACGCCGAGCACCTCGGTGCCGCCGGCCATGAGTTCCTGCGCGAGCGAACTGCCGAATCGGCCCAGGCCGATGACGGCCACCGAGTCGGCCTCGGCGATGCGGCGCGAGGTGTCGGCGCCGAAGATCGAGAACTTAGCCAATGGCGGGCCTTTCCTTGGGGAATTCGTAGAGGATGCGGCGCTCGCGCAACGCGAGCGCGGTGCCGAGGGTCAGCGGCCCGAGCCGCCCGAGGAACATCAGGGCCACGAGCACGAGCTTCGCGGCATCCGGAAGCCCCGGTGTGATGCCCGTCGAGAGGCCGACGGTTCCGAACGCGGAGATCGCCTCGAACAGCAACCGGTCGAGGTCGAGCCCGGTGAAGAACATGAGCGCGACGGTGCCGGCCATGACCGCAGCCAGCGCGATCAGCACGACGGTGATCGCCTGGCGGTGCACCGCCCGGGAGAGGCGCTTGCCGAAGATGTTCACCGCGCCCTCGCCCCTGAGCTCGGTCATGATGATGAAGAACAGCACGGCGAACGTCGTCACCTTGATGCCGCCTGCGGTGCCTGCAGGGCCTGCGCCGATGAACATGAGCACGTCCATGCCGAGCCAGGTCTCGTCGTGCATGGCGCCGATGTCGACCGCGTTGAAGCCGGCC
>DASSBT010000019.1:0-3451 GCA_035698465.1 Agromyces sp.
CGCCCAGTACGGCATCCGCGAGAAGCAGCTGCGCATCGCGTTCAACGAGGCTCGCCGTACCGACGGCCTGACGGGTGAGAACCTCGTCGAGCTGCTCGAGATGCGCCTCGACGCCCTCGTGCTCCGCGCCGGCTTCGCCCGTACCATCTCGCAGGCCCGCCAGTTCGTCGTGCACCGGCACATCCTCGTCGACGGCCAGCTCGTCGACCGCCCGTCGTTCCGCGTGAAGCCGGGCCAGCGCATCGGTGTCAAGCAGCGCTCAGAGGGCACCGAGCCCTTCCAGGTCGCTGCCGCCGGCGGTCACGTCGACGTGCTCCCCAAGACCCCGGGCTACCTCGATGTCGAGCTCGACACGCTCCAGGCCACGCTCGTGCGTCGCCCGAAGCGCGCCGAGGTTCCCGTGACCTGTGACGTGCAGCTGGTCGTCGAGTACTACGCCGCTCGCTGACGCGACGGCGCATCGGGCAGGGGTCGCGGGGTTCTCCCGCGGCCCCTGTTCCATTTCAGCGGCATCCGTCGCCACTACACTGTGAGGATGCGTGCCGAGCGGTCCTCGCGCGGCGGAATCGGTCAGAGGGAGCACTTCGTGAAGAGCATTCTGTGGTTCGCCGTCGGCGTCGCGGCCGGGTTCGTCGCCGCACACCAGGTCAACCAGAGCACGCAGGGCCGGGCGTTCTTCTCGTCGCTCGATGCCAAGGCGCGGGCGTTCGGCAACGCGATCGCCGAGGGCTATCACGAACGCGACGCCGAGCTCCGCGCTGCCGACGACGACAGCTCCGTCGCCGCGCGCTGACGCCGGTCACCACGTCCCCGCCCGGTGAACCGGGCCGCCGAATCAGAACGGAATCATGCAGACTGCAGACATCCGCCAGCGCTGGCTGGACTTCTTCGCCGCGCGCGGCCACACGGTCGTGCCCTCGGCCTCGCTCGTCTCCGACGACCCCACCCTGCTGTTCACGGTCGCCGGCATGGTGCCGTTCGTGCCGTACCTCACCGGTCTCGTGCCTGCCCCGTATCCGCGCGCCACGAGCGTGCAGAAATGCATCCGCACGAACGACATCGAAGAGGTCGGCAGAACACCGCGTCACGGCACCTTCTTCCAGATGAGCGGCAACTTCTCGTTCGGCGACTACTTCAAGGAAGGTGCGATCAGCCTGGCCTGGGAGCTGTTGACCACCCCTGAGGCCGACGGCGGTTATGGCTTCGACCCGAACGATCTCTGGGTCACCGTCTACGAAGACGACGATGAGGCCATCGAACTGTGGAAGAAGGTGGCGGGGCTTCCCGACGAGCGCATCCAGCGTCTCGGAAAGGGCCCGAACTACTGGCACACCGGCCAGCCGGGTCCGGCAGGCCCCTGCTCCGAGATCTTCTTCGACCGAGGCCCTGAGTACGGCGCCGACGGCGGTCCGGCGACCGATGACGACCGCTACGTCGAGATCTGGAACCTCGTGTTCATGCAGTACCTCATCGACGACGTGAAGTCGAAGACCGACTTCCGCATCGTGAAGGAGCTGCCGAAGAAGAACATCGACACCGGCATGGGCCTCGAGCGTGTCGCGTTCATCAAGCAGGGCGTCGACAACATGTACGAGATCGACCAGGTGCGCCCGGTGCTCGATCGCGCTGCCGAGATCTCGGGCCGTCGCTACGGTGCGAACCACGACGACGACGTTCGCATGCGGGTCATCGCCGACCACGTGCGTTCCTCGCTCATGCTCATGAGCGACGGCGTGAGCCCCTCGAACGAGGGGCGCGGGTACATCCTGCGTCGACTCCTGCGCCGCAGCATCCGTGCGATGCGCCTGCTCGGCGTCGAGGGCCCGACCTTCCGCGAGCTCTTCGCAGCATCGCGCGACGCGATGAAGGCCGCGTATCCCGAGGTCGCCCGCGACTACGCGCACATCGAGCAGTTGGCGCTCGGCGAGGAGCAGGCCTTCCTGCGCACCCTGACCGCCGGCACCTCGATCCTCGACCTCGAGGTCGCGAAGACGAAGGATGCCGGACAGAAGGCGATCGCCGGAAACACCGCGTTCCTCCTGCACGACACCTACGGGTTCCCGATCGAGCTCACCCTCGAGATGGCCGACGAGGCCGGCCTCGCCGTCGACCGGGCCGCATTCGACGACCTCATGACCGCCCAGCGCACGCGCGCGAAGGCCGACGCGAAGTCGAAGAAGAAGGTGCTCGCCGATCTCTCGGTCTACGGCGAGTTGCGTGCCAAGGGCGAGACGATCTTCACCGGGTACTCCGAGCTCACGACCGCGTCGACCGTGCTCGGCCTGCTCGTCGACGGTCGGCCCGTGCCCGTAGCGATCACCGGCCAGACGGCCGAGGTGATCCTCGCCGAGACCTCGCTCTACGCCGAGTCGGGCGGGCAGGCGCCCGACCGCGGGCGCATCGTCGGCGACGGCTTCGAACTCGAGGTCCTCGACGTGCAGAGGCCCGTGCGGGGCCTGATCAGCCACACCGTGAAGGTCGTCGCAGGCGAAGTCGGCACCGGCGCAGCGGCGACCACCCTGGTCGACGAGGACTACCGGCGCGGCGCGACCCAGGCGCACTCGGGCACGCACATCGTGCACGCGGCGCTACGCCAGGTGCTCGGCCCGAACGCGCACCAGTCGGGGTCGTTCAACAAGGCGGGTTACCTGCGCCTCGACTACGGCTGGAACTCGGCGCTGTCGCCCGAGACGCGCAGTGAGATCGAAGAGATCTCCAATGCCGCGATCCGCGACAACCTGCAGGTCCTCACGCGCGAGATGCCGCTCGACGAGGCGAAGTCGCTCGGTGCCATGGCCCTCTTCGGTGAGAAGTACGGCGATGTGGTGCGGGTCGTCGACATCGGCGGTCCGTGGTCGCGTGAGCTCTGTGCGGGCACGCACGTGTCGACGAGTGCCGAGATCGGCATGATCAACATCGTCGGCGAGTCGTCGGTGGGCGCGTCGAACCGACGTGTGGAGTCACTCGTGGGCCTCGAGGCGTTCCGGCGATTCGCCGCAGAGCGTGCGCTGGTCTCCGAGCTGAGCTCGAACCTGAAGACCAGGCCAGACCAGCTCGTCGACCGTGTCGGCGAACTCGTGACGAGCCTCAAGGCGGCGGAGAAGAAGATCCAGGCCTTCGAGGCGAGGGCGCTGAGCGATCGTGTGCCGGCCCTTGCGGCGAACGCCGTGCGCACGGGGGAGGTGCTCCTCGTGGCCGAGACGGTCGGGCAGCTGGGTTCCGGAGACGAGCTTCGCTCGCTCGCCACAGCCGTGCGCGCGAAGCTCGGCGACGCGGCATCCGTCGTCGCCCTCACCGCCGAGGTCGGCGGCAAGCCCGTCGCGATCGTCGCGACCTCGCCCGCCGCCCGTGACGCAGGTGCCAACGCGGGCGCACTCGCGAAGGCCATGGCGTCGGTGCTCGGCGGCGGCGGCGGCGGCAAGCCCGACCTCGCGCAGGGCGGGGGCAGCGA
>DASSBT010000020.1:0-4821 GCA_035698465.1 Agromyces sp.
TCCCCCGCCGACCCGCCCAGGCGCGGGCGAGGATCGCCCGCCATCCCGCTCAGGCGCGGGCGAGGATCGCCGCCGTGTCGGTGCGCGGCGGCAGCGCGCCGTAGAGCATCCCCGCACCGCCCTCGAGGCGCGTGCGCACGAACGCGTCGGCGACCTCCCCCGGCGCGTGTTGCACGAGCAGCGCGCCCTGCAGCACCAGGGCGAGTCGCTCGGTCAGCTCGCGTGCCCGAAGCGCCGCGCCCGCGGCATCCGTCGACACCTCGCGAACGACCGCCTGCGCCTCGGCGAGCGCCAGATCGACCCCCGCGTGCGCTCCGCCCGCCTCGGCGACGACATCGAAGAACGCCTCGAACGCCTCGGGCTCGCGAGCCAGCACGCGCAGCACGTCGAGGGCGATGACGTTGCCAGACCCCTCCCAGATCGCGAGCAGCGGTTGCTCGCGATAGCGCCGCGCGAGCGGGAAGTCCTCGATGTAGCCGTTGCCGCCCAGGCACTCCAGCGCTTCGGCGGCGTGGCCCGGTCCGCGCTTGCACACCCAGTACTTCGACACCGCCGTCGCGAGGCGGCGGAAGGCCCGCTCGCGATCGTCGGCATCGACGTCGTAGGCACGCGCGAGGCGCATCGCCGTGATCGTCGCAGCCTCCGACTCGAGGGCGAGGTCGGCGACGACCGCCGTCATCGCCGGCTGGTCGACGAGGAGCGAACCGAACGCGCTGCGATGCCGCACGTGCCACGCCGCCTCGGCCACGGCCTGCCGCATGCCGGCCGCGGTGCCGATCACGCAGTCGAGGCGGGTCTGCGTCACCATCTGCACGATCGTGGCGACGCCGCGGCCCTCGTCGCCGACGAGCCACCCGCTCGTGCCGTCGAACTCGACCTCGCTCGACGCGTTCGAACGGTTGCCGAGCTTGTCCTTCAGCCGCTGCAGCCGGAACACGTTGCGCGAGCCATCGGGTCGCACGCGCGGCACGAAGAAGCAGCTGAGGCCGCCGGGCGCCTGCGCCAGCACGAGGAACGCATCGCTCATCGGCGCGCTGCAGAACCACTTGTGGCCGGTCAGGCGGAATCCGCGGCCCCACGCGTCGTCGCCGCCGACCGGCTCCGCGCGCGTCGTGTTCGCCCGCACATCCGAGCCGCCCTGCTTCTCGGTCATCGCCATGCCCATGAGGGCCGACGCCTTCGCCCCCTCCGGTGGTCGAGTAGGGAGCGAAGCGAGCGTATCGAGACCCTCTGCACTCGATCTCGATACGGGTCGTGCTTCGCTCGGCCCTACTCGATCACCGGACGTCACGGGTCGTGCTTCGCTCGGCCCTACTCGATCACCGGTATCCCCGCCGAGCCGTGGCTCGTACTCGCGGCTCATCAGCCGCGGCATCCATTCGTCTCTGAGTCCGGATGCCGCGAACTCGAGGCTCGGCACCACCGCATGCGTCATCGACACCGGGCACGCGTGCCCCGGCTCGACCTGCGCGAAGAGGAAGAACGCCGCGGCCCGGTCGACGTTCGCTCCGGGTGCGGGGTCCGCCCACGCCGCGGTGTGCGCTCCGGCGCCGATCGCCGCCGCCATGATGCGGTGGTAGGACTCGTCGTATTCGACCTCGTCGACGCGGTTCCCCCAGCGGTCATGCGTGCGCAGCACCGGCGGGCGGGTGTTCGCCAGCTCGGCGTCGCGCTGGAAGGCGGCAGACCCGACGAGCCGGCCGATCTCAGGCAACGCGGATGCCGCGGCCGCCCCTCCCCACCGCGCCACCGCCTCGGTGAGCGGCGTGTTCGTTGCGTACTCATCGACGCCCTCGCGCGGCGGGGACTGGTTCTCGACCTCATGGGTGCTGCTCATCGTCGACCTCCGCAAGCCATTCTCGTCCGCCCCGGCTGCGCCGGACAGTGATGATTCCGCCCTCAGCGATATCCGCCGCACGAGGGATGTCGGAGGTGGCTGCTTGGATGCAGACTTATCGATGCATCTCTGGGCGCCGTCGCCCCAGGAGTACGTTGCGCGGCATCCCGCGCACCTAATCCTTCTACACCGCTCCTTCCAAACCGCTCTTTCGGAGAACCATGCTCGGGAAACTCCTGTTCCGCTATTTGAAGCCATACAAGTGGCTGCTGGTCGGCGTGCTGCTGTTCCAGTTCGCCTCGGCGCTCGCCTCCCTCTACCTGCCGAGCCTGAACGCCGACATCATCGATGAGGGCGTCGCGAAGGGCGACACGGCCTACATCTGGTCGACCGGCACGTTCATGCTGGCGATCTCGCTCGCACAGATCACGGCGGCGATCATCGCCACGTACTTCGCCGCGAAGGCCGCGATGCGGCTGGGCCGCGACATCCGCAACGACGTCTTCGACAAGGTCAGCGCGTTCTCGGAGCGCGAGGTCTCGCAGTTCGGTCCCGGCTCGCTCATCACCCGCAACACCAACGACGTGCAGCAGGTGCAGATGCTCGCGATGGCGGGCGCGACCATGCTCGTGAGTGCGCCGCTGCTCGCCATCGGCGGCATAGTCATGGCGCTGCAGCAGGACATGGGCCTCAGCTGGCTCATCGGTGCATCGGTGCTGGTGATCCTCCTCGCCGCGACGATCGTGATCTCTCGCATGGTGCCGTTGTTCCGCGCCTTCCAGGTGAAGCTCGACAACGTCAATCGCATCCTCCGCGAGCAGCTCACCGGCATTCGCGTGGTGCGCGCGTTCGTGCGTGAGCGCATCGAGGGCGACCGGTTCCGCGTGGCCAACACCGACATCATGGACATCGGCCGGCGCGTCGGCACGCTGTTCGTCACGCTGTTCCCGCTGTTCATGCTCGTGCTCAACGTCACGGTCATCGGCGTGATCTGGTTCGGTGCCATCGAGATCGACGCGGGCAACGTGCAGGTCGGCACGCTGTTCGCGTTCATGCAGTACGTGGGCATCATCCTCAGCGGCGTCCTCATGGCCGCGTTCACGACGATCATGATCCCGCGCGCCGCAGTCTCGGGCGAGCGCATCGCCGAGGTGCTGGCAAGCGAGTCCACCCTGAGCCGTCCCGAGAACCCCGTCACCGAGTTCCCCGAGTCGGGCACCGTCGAGTTCAGTGATGTCGCCTTCGCGTACCCGGGTGCCGAGCACCCGGTGCTCCAGCACATCTCGTTCCGCGCCGACCCCGGCGAGACCGTGGCGATCGTGGGCTCGACGGGAGCGGGCAAGACGACGCTCGTCTCCCTCATCCCGCGCCTGTTCGATGCGACCGACGGGTCGGTGCTCGTCAACGGCGTCGACGTGCGCCAGGCTGACCTCGATCGACTGTGGACGACCATCGGCCTCGTGCCGCAGCGTCCCTTCCTCTTCGCGGGCACGGTCGCCTCCAACCTCCGGTTCGGCCGTGAGGATGCCACCGACGCCGAACTGTGGCACGCGCTCGAGATCGCGCAGGGCCGTGATTTCGTCGCGGAGATGGAGGGCGGGCTGGGCGCTCGCATCTCGCAGGGCGGCACGAACGTCTCGGGCGGGCAGCGCCAGCGCCTGGCCATCGCCCGCGCGATCGTGCACAACCCCGGCATCCTCGTGTTCGACGACTCGTTCTCGGCCCTCGACCTCACGACCGACGCGAGATTGAGACAAGCATTGTGGCGTGAGCTGCCAGAGGTGACGAAGATCGTCGTCGCGCAGCGCGTCTCGACGATCACCGACGCCGACCGCATCGTCGTGCTCGACGACGGCGGCATGGTGGGGATCGGCACGCATGACGAGTTGCTCGAGACGTGCGAGACGTACCGACAGATCGTCGAATCCCAGCTCGGAGTGGAGGCAACGGCATGAGCGCCGACACCAAGCAGCCCAACGGACGCGGCAAGGGCCGAGGCCGCGGCCGCACAGCACAGGCCGAGCCGCAGCCCATGACCGAGGAAGAGCGCATCGAGCTCGAGCTCGCCGAGCAGGCGCGCCTGAACTCGGGCGACTGGGACAGCGTGGCGCCCGGCAAGGCGCAGAACTTCGGGGCGAGCTTCCGCCGCATGATCGGGCTGCTGGCGCCGCACAAGTGGGCGTTCACGGTCGCCTCGCTGCTCGGCGCCATCGGCGTCGTGCTCGCGGTCATCGCGCCCAAGGTGCTCGCCGAAGCCACGAACATCATCTTCGAGGGCTTCATCTCGCTGCAGCTGCCGGCCGGCGTCACGCAGGCCCAGGTGGTCGCCGGGCTGCGAGCCGAAGGACAGCAGGACCTGGCGAACATCGTCGAAGCGGCCACGCTCACCCCGGGCGAGGGCATCGACTTCGTGCGTCTGAGCCAGGTCGTGATCATCGTGCTCATGCTCTACATCGGCGCTTCGCTGCTCTCGTGGATCCAGGGCTACGTCATCAACGTGATCATGGTCCGCGCGATGTGGACGCTGCGTGAAGACGTCGAGGCCAAGGTGCACCGCCTTCCCCTGCGGTACTTCGACCGGGTGCAGCGCGGCGAGCTCATCTCGCGTGTCACGAACGACATCGACAACATCACCCAGACGATGCAGCAGTCGCTCTCGAGCGCGCTCACGAGCGTGCTCACCGTGATCGGCGTGCTCATCATGATGTTCTCGATCTCGTGGCAGCTGGCACTGGTCACGCTCGTCTCACTGCCGCTGATGGCCGTCATCTTCGGCGTCATCGGACCGAAATCGCAGGCGGCGTTCGGTGTGCAGTGGAAGAAGGTCGGCCGGTTGAATGCCCGGGTCGAGGAGTCGTTCTCGGGCCACGCGCTCGTGAAGGTCTTCGGTCGTGAGCGCGACGCGAGCGAGAAGTTCCGCGCCGAGAACGAGGAGCTCTACGAGGCCGCGTTCAAGGCCCAGTTCCTCTCGGGCATGATCATGC
>DASSBT010000021.1:0-13985 GCA_035698465.1 Agromyces sp.
TTGAGGTTCACGTGATTCCCTTCCGGGGTTCGATTGCAGGTTGGGGCCGGTGCCGACCCGCCTGCGACGCTAATCAGCTCGCCTTACGAGACTGCGCCACGTCGGTAAACGGAAGGTGAACGAGGCCTGTCGGGCTGCCGCCTTTCGCCGCGAGCCTGATGCTTCGCGTCAGGCTCGCGGCGCGTGCGTCTCGATCGCGATGATGCCCGACCCCGAGTTCGTCGAGGAGAGGTGCACGACGCTGAACGCGCCCGGCTCGAGCCCCGCGGCATCCGTCACGTACGAACCCAACGGCGTCGCGGTGGCGAGGGCGATCTCACGGATGATCTCGGGAAAGACCGGCCCGTGACCGCAGATGACGGCGCTCTTGCCCGAGCGCACGCGCTTGCCGACCACCCGTCGTATCTCGGCCTCGCCCGACGCCCACGCATCTTGGCTGATGCCGGCATCGCGCTTGATCTCGATTCCGCTGGCCGCCGCGAGCGGGGCGACCGTCGTCACGCAGCGCACCGCGGGGCTCGACACGATCCGCTTCGGTGCCCACGCGGTGAGCGAGTCGACCAGGCTCGCGGCCTGCGCGACTCCGCGCTCGGCCAGCGGCCGCGAGGCATCCGGCCCCTTCCAGGCGCTTCGTCCGATGGCCTTGCCGTGGCGAACGAGGAGCAGTGCGAAGGTGCTCGTCACCTCCTGCTGCGCGAGCTTCGCGAAGTTGTCGAGGATCTCGCGATCGGGCTCGTAACTGAGGTAGCCCCGGGCACGCTTTATGGTGACCCATTCGAGCGCGGCCACCTCGGCGTTGGGCTTGAAGGTCGATCGCTGCACCGCGCGTTCGCTCACCTCGGCGGCCCAGTAGTGCACGATCTTCTCGCGGCCGCTCGGCATCGGGTATCGCGAGACACCGAGCGGAACGCCGAGCGCGACCTCGAGCCCCGTCTCCTCGGCGATCTCGCGCACGGCGGTGCGCGGCAGCGACTCGCCGGGATCGACCTTGCCCTTCGGGATCGTCACGTCACCGTAGACGGTGCGGTGGATCACCAGCACATGCAGCTTGCCGTCGATGAAGCGCCAGCACACGGCGCCTGCCGCGTAGACCGCCGTCGTCACCGGCGCTTCCCCGAACGGGTGCGCTTGCCGATCTGCTGCATGAGGCGGTTCTGGATGTCGTCGAGCGGATGCCCCGCCTCGTCGACCGAGTGGCGGGTCCAGACACCATCGCCGTCGAGCCACCACGAACTCGTGGTCTCGGCCATGGCCTGATCGAACAGCGAGTCGATCTCGGAGAGATGGTCGGGATCGACGAGCCGCACGAGGGCTTCGATGCGCCGATCGAGGTTGCGGTGCATCATGTCGGCCGAACCGATGTAGACCTGCGGGTCACCATCGTTCAGGAACGAGAAGATGCGCGAGTGCTCCAGGTACCGGCCCAGGATCGAGCGAACCCTGATGTTCTCGCTGAGACCCGGGATGCCGGGCCGGAGGCTGCAGATGCCGCGCACCCAGATATCGACGGGAACGCCCGCATTCGACGCGCGGTACAGCGCGTCGATGATCGCCTCGTCGACCATCGAGTTCACCTTGATCCGGATGCCGCTGGGCCGGCCCGTCTCGGCATTTCGCACCTCGGCGGCGATCAGCTTGAGCAGTCCCTTCCGCAGGTGCAGCGGCGCGACGAGCAACCGCTTGAACTTCTTCTCGATGGCGTAGCCCGAAAGTTCGTTGAACAGGCGTGTGAGGTCCTTGCCGACCTGGTCGTCTGCGGTGAGCAGGCCGAGGTCTTCGTAGACCCTGCTGGTCTTCGGGTTGTAGTTGCCGGTGCAGATGTGGCTGTAGTGGCGCAGCCCACCCTTCTCCTGCCGGATCACCAGAGCGAGCTTGCAGTGCGTCTTCAGGCCCACGAGCCCGTAGACGACGTGCACCCCGGCCTTCTCGAGCTTTCGCGCCCAGGTGATGTTCGCCTGCTCGTCGAATCGGGCCTTGATCTCGACGAGGGCGAGCACCTGCTTGCCCGACTCCGCCGCGTCGATGAGGGCCTCGACGATCGGGCTGTCGCCCGAGGTGCGATACAGGGTCTGCTTGATCGCGAGCACGTCGGGATCGGCCGCGGCCTGCTCGAGGAACGCCTGCACGCTCGTGGCGAAGGACTCGTACGGGTGGTGCAGCAGCACATCCTGCTTCGACACCGCCGCGAAGATGTCGGCCTTGAGATTCGGCTCGCCGGGCAGCAGTTGTCGTGCGGTCGTGGGCACGTGCGTGGGGTAGTGCAGCTCGGGTCGGTCGAGGCGCACCAGGTCGAAGAGGCCACCGAGATCGAGCGGCCCTGAGAGGCGGAAGATGCCCTGCTCGGGCACGTCGAGCTCACGGGAGAGCAGGCCGAGGGTCACGTCGTCCATGTCGTCGGTGATCTCGAGCCGGATCGGCGGGCCGAATCGCCGCCGCAGCAGTTCCTTCTCGAGCGCTTGGAGGAGGTTCTCGGTCTCGTCCTCCTCGACCTCGACGTCCTCGTTCCGAGTCACGCGGAAGACATGGTGCTCGACGATCTCCATGCCCGGGAAGAGGTCGCCCAGGTGGTTGGCGATCAGGTCTTCCAGGGCGATGTAACGGGCGTTCTCGATCGACTCCTCGGGGTCGACGCGTACGAACCGGTGCAGCATCTGCGGCACCTTGACCCTCGCGAACTCCTGACGCCCGGTGCGGCTGTTCCGCACTCGCACCGAGAGGTTCAGGGAGAGGCCCGAGATATATGGGAACGGATGCGCGGGGTCGACGGCGAGCGGCATCAGCACCGGGAAGATCTGGCGCGAGAAGTAGCCGTGCAGGTGGTCGATCTCCCGTTCGCCGAGATCGTCCCACGCGACGACCCGAACACCGGCCTCGGCGAGGGCGGGGCCCACGAGCTCGCGGTACGCCCGCGCGTGACGCTCCTGCAGTTCCTTCGCCGTGCGTGAGATGTCGCTGAGCACGTCGATGGGAGACCGGCCCACGTTCGTCGGCACGGCGAGGCCGGTCGCGATGCGGCGCTTCAGGCCCGCGACCCGCACCATGAAGAACTCGTCGAGGTTCGACGCGAAGATGGCGAGGAAGTTCGCCCGCTCGAGCACGGGAACGCGCGGGTCCTCGGCGAGTTCGAGCACGCGCTGGTTGAATGCGAGCCAGCTGAGCTCGCGATCGAGGTACCGTTCGGCCACGAGCTCGGGCGCGTTCTCCAAGTCGAACGGTTCGAAATCGTCGTCGAAATCGCTCGCCGTGCGGTCTTCGTCGAGGACGCTGTCGGTCATCCCCTCATCATGCCATTCGGCCGCCCGGTGCCGGTGGGCGCGCCGTTGAACCGAGGTGACCGACGCTAACCCGAGGTGACCGACGCTAACCCGAGGTGACGGTCGCGTCGTGGTCGTCTTCCTCGTGCACGTTGAAGCGATAGCCCACGTTGCGCACCGTGCCGATGAGGCTGTCGAGGTCGCCGAGCTTCGCGCGCAGCCGCCGCACGTGCACGTCCACCGTGCGCGTGCCGCCGAAATAGTCGTATCCCCACACCTCACTGAGCAGCTGCTCACGGGTGAACACGCGCGACGGATGGGCAGCGAGGAATCGGAGGAGCTCGAACTCCTTGTAGGTGAGGTCGAGGGTGCGACCGCGCACCTTCGCCGAGTAGCTCGCCTCGTCGATGACGACCCCAGAGGTCTGGATGCGTTCGGTGGGCTCAGTGGCACGGACTCGACCGAGCGCGAGTCGGATTCGGGCGTCGAGCTCGGCGGGGCCTGCATCGTCGAGCACGACGTCGTCGACGCCCCAGTCGGGCGTGACTGCGGCGAGGCCGCCCTCGGTCATGATGAGGATGAGCGGCACGGACAGCCCGGTGGTGCGCAGGATCTGCGCGAGCGACTTGGCGCCGGCAAGATTGGTGCGTGCATCGAGGAAGATGAGATCGGATTCGGGCGCCGTGATCAGCCGCTCGGGCGAAGCGGGGATGACCCGTGTTCGGTGAGACAGTAGCGCCAGTGCCGGAAGCACGTCTTCATCGGCCGCCGGTGACAGGATCAGGAGCTGCGCCATGGCAGTACCCCCTCAGTAGTCACCGGCCTCCGGTAGTAAGGTGCCGTCAATACTACGGGACGCCGAGCGGCGCCCATGCGACACGACTGGGGGAGCCCGATGCAGGACGAGGGTGCGCAGGCGCGGGGCGGACGGCCCGGCATCCTGTTGATCTGGGTGATCGCCCTCGCGGGTGCGATCGTGGTCGTCGCGCTGGCATACGGCGGGATGACCGACTGGTTCGGCGACGCCACGAGGTTCGGCGTGTTCGGTGCGCTCGGTGTGGTCTTCGCCACCGGGGTGCTGCTCACGCTCGCCGTGCAGCTCGCGACGCGCAAGCCCGTCGGTTTCGTCGCGAGGACGAGTTCGAGCATCGGGGGAGCCGCCCTCGTCGTCGCGCTCGCCGCCATCGCGGTGGCGCCCACCCTTCCGATCTGAGCGGGTAGACTCGGAGCATGTCGCAGCTGCTCGCCCTCGAACTCCTCTTCATCGGCTTGCTCGGCTTGGCGAGCCTCGCGATCGCGTGGATCAGCGGCGTCGTCGTCTACAAGCTGTTCAGGGGGCAGCGCTAGTCGATGATCGAGCTTCCCGTCGACCTCCCGGCAGAGCTCGTTCCGCTCTCTTGGCTCATCGGGGTCTGGGAGGGCTCGGGCATCATCGATTACAAGGTCGCCGACGGGTCGATCTCCCATGAATTCGGGCAACGCGTGAGCTTCAGCCACGACGGCATGCCCTACCTCAACTACACCTCGTTCACGTGGCTGTTCCCCGACGAGCCCGATGGCGAGCCCGTGCCGCTCGCCGCCGAGACCGGCTATTGGCGTCTCGAGCGCGAACTCGGAGACGGCGATGCCGGCCCGGCACTGCTGCCCGCGGTCGGCCCGACCCGTTACCCAGACGCCGAGTCGGTCGAGACGCTCCGCAACACCGACGGCGGCTTCGACCTCGAGGTCTCGCTGGTGCATCCGGGTGGAGTCACCGAGCTCTACCTCGGGCGGGTCAAGGGCCCGCGCATCGACCTCGCCACCGATGCCGTCATGCGCACCGCCGGCGCGAAGGACTACGCGGCCGCCACACGCCTCTACGGGCTCGTCGAAGGTCACCTGCTGTGGGCATGGGATATCGCCGCACTCGGCCAAGACCTGCGCACCCATGCCTCGGCCCGACTCGCGAAGGTGGACTGACCGATGACCGATGCACCATTCCTCATGCTCGACGGCGCCGTGCCCGCCCAGGGAGTCGACGCCGGCGTCGCCGGCCACTACGGCAACCCGATCGTCGAACAACGCCGACTCGAGCGCGGAGAGGCGATCGTCGATCTCTCGAACCGCGGCGTCGTCACCGTCACCGGCGACGACCGGCTCACGTGGCTGCACTCCATGGCGAGCCAGGCGCTCGACCGGCTCACGCCTGGCGAATCGGCAGAGGCACTCTTCCTCGACGCGTCCGGCAGGATCGAGCACGTCGCGCACGTCGTCGACGACGGCGAGACCGCCTGGCTCATCGTCGAGGGCGCAGACGCCGCACCGCTCGCGAACTTCCTCGACCGCATGCGCTTCATGTTGCGTGTCGAGGTGGCCGACCGCAGCGCAGAGTTCGCCGTCATCGCGGCGATGTCCACCGAGGCGCTGGATGCCGCGTCATCCGTCCCATCGCCGAACGGAGCCGCGCTCGACTGGACCGACCCGTGGTCGACGCCGGCTCCCACCGCACACCGTTACGCCAGAGAGGCCGGCCACCCGGCATCCGCGTGGCACTGGATCGAGCGCATCGTGCCGCGAGCGGCGCTGGCCGAGGCGGCCGATGCCGTGCGAGCCGGCCGTGTGGCGGTAGCGGGATCACTCGCCTCCGAGGCGCTCCGCATCGCCGCGTGGCGTCCGCGTCTCGCGACCGAGGTCGACGAGCGGTCTCTTCCGCACGAGCTCGACTGGCTGCGCAGCGCCGTCGACCTGGGCAAGGGCTGCTACAGGGGCCAGGAGACGGTGGCGAAGGTGCTCAACCTCGGTCGCCCGCCGCGGCGACTGGTGCTGCTGCACCTCGATGGCAGCGACACCGTGCTGCCCGAGTCCGGCGACGCGGTCATCGGCGAGAAGGTGCGACCCGAACCGACGCCGGGCGACGCTCCCGAGCGGCGTGCCGTGGGCCACGTCACCTCGAGCGCCATGCACCATGAGCTCGGTCCGGTCGCGCTGGCCGTCATCAAACGGCAGGTGCCCGCCGATCTCGAGCTGATCGTCGAGAGCCATGGCATCGACGTCGCAGCGGCCCAGGTCGAGATCGTTCCCGCCGACGCGGGCGCCGCGGTCGAGATCCCGAGACTGCCGAGGCTCGGCGTTCGCAAGTAGCGCGGGTTGCTGCGCGCCCGAATGGGGTGCATGCTCCGAGATAGGCTGTTCGTCATGCCACATACCCTCGTACTGCTTCGCCATGGCCAGAGCGAATGGAACCAGAAGAACCTGTTCACCGGTTGGGTCGACGTGCGGCTCACCGAGCTCGGCGCGACCGAAGCGAATCGTGCCGGCGAGTTGCTCATCGAGCACGACGTGCTTCCCGATGTACAGCACACATCGGTGCTCACCCGGGCCATCCAGACCGCCAACATCGCCCTCGATGTCGCCGACCGCGCCTGGATCGACGTGCGCCGCTCATGGCGTCTCAACGAACGCCACTACGGGGCCCTGCAGGGACTCGACAAGGCAGAGACGCTCGAGAAGTACGGCCCCGAGCAGTTCCAGCTGTGGCGCCGCTCGTTCGACACGCCGCCGCCGCCGCTCGCCGACGACGCCGAGTGGTCGCAGGTCGGCGACCCACGGTATGCCGACCTCACCGATGACGAGATGCCGCGCACCGAGTGCCTGAAGGACGTCATCGCGCGGATGCTGCCGTACTGGCAGTCCGACATCATCCCCGACCTCGCCGCAGGCAAGACCGTGCTCGTCACCGCCCACGGCAACTCGCTGCGTGCCCTCGTGAAGCATCTCGACGGTATCTCAGACGACGACATCGCCGAGCTGAACATCCCCACCGGCATCCCGCTGGTCTACCGGCTCGGCGACGACTTCATGCCGCTCGGTCCTGGTGAGTACCTCGACCCCGAGGCCGCAGCCGCAGGAGCTGCGGCGGTTGCGGCGCAGGGCAAGAAGTAGCGCACCATCCGGTGATCGAGTAGCGAGCGCAGTCGAGCGTATCGAGACCGGCGACGGGGTCTCGATACGCTCCTGCGTCGCTACTCGACCAGCGGCGAGGCGTCAGGGCAGCGGCATCGACGACTTCTCGGGATCCCAATCGCCCGTGGCGAGGTACTGCACCTTCTTCGCGATCGAGACGGCGTGATCGGCGAAGCGCTCGTGGTACCGGCTCGCGAGCGTCACGTCGACGGTTTCGACCGCCTCGCCCTTCCATGTCGCGCCGAGCACCTTGTCGAACACGTGCAGGTGCAGCGCGTCGACCTTGTCGTCTTCATTGCGAATCTCCTCGGCGAGCACCACGTCTTCGGTGCGGAGCAGTTCGACCAGCTTGCGGGCGATGTCGACGTCGAGCCGCCCCATTTCGGCGAAGGTCGGGCGCAGCGACTTCAGCACGACCTTGTCGGGGTAGCGGTATCTCGCCAGTTGCGAGATGTGGGTCGACATGTCGCCCATGCGCTCGAGTGATGCGCTGATGCGCAGGGCGCTCACCACGATGCGGAGATCGCGGGCCACCGGCTGCTGCCTGGCGAGGATCGTGATGGCCAGTTCATCGAGCGCGACGGTGAGCTGGTCGATGCGGTAGTCATCGGCGATCACCTCCTCGGCGAGGCCCACGTCCGAGCTGTTGAAGGCACGGGTGGCCTTCTCGATGGAGTCGGCGACGAGTTCTGCGGTCTCGACGAGTCGATCCTGCACTTCTCGCAGTTCCTGCTGGAACACCTCACGCATGTAACGAAATCCCTGTCTGCTCGGTCCCGTGCTGAGCGCACACGGGCTCACCGGTTTCGATCCGGCCTCGCGACATTCTTCCTTCGCCAGGTGAACAGCAGGTGCCGGGAGGCTGAACACTCATTAACCTACCCGCTGCGGTTCGGGGAGCCCGGAATTCGGGCGAGTCAGGGCTGGTTATTGTGGGACCCATGGACTCGATCTGGCTGGTGCTGACCGCGCTTGCCTTCGGCGTCTTCCTCGGTGCGGCCTTCATGATCGTGCTGCACATGGCGGAGCGCCGCGGCTCCAGTGCCGCGCGCGTCGTCGCGCCCACGATTCCCGACGGCGTCGATCAGGTACTCGGCGTGCTCGAGTCGGCGGGCATCGTGCTCGACCCCTCGAACAACGTGCTGAAAGCCTCCCCGGGCGCCCTCGCAATGGGGTTGGTGCGGCAGCAGTCGCTCGTGCATCCCGAGCTCCTCGAGCTCGTGGCATCCGTACGGCGCACCGGAGCCTCGATCGCCGAAGAGCTGAGCGTCGCGCGCGGTCCGTTCGGCGAGTCGACGCTGCGACTCCGGGTGCTCGTGGCCCGCCTCGGCACCAGATTCGTGCTGGTGCTCGCTGACGATCGCACCGAGGCGCATCGCCTCGACGAGGTGCGCCGAGACTTCGTCGCCAACATCAGTCACGAGCTGAAGACGCCGATCGCGTCGGTGAGCCTGCTCGCCGAGGCGATCGACCAGGCCGCAGACGAGCCTGAGCAGGTGCGCCGGTTCGCGGGGCGCCTCACCGTCGAGGCGACGCGGCTCGCGCACATCACGAGCGAGGTCATCGAGCTCTCCCGGCTCCAGGCGCGCGACGCGTTGCGTCCCGATGTGCTCGTGCACATCGACGAGGTCATCGCCGCCGCGGTCGACCAGAACCGCGTCGTAGCGGCATCCAAGCGAGTCGAGGTGACCGTGCGCGCCTCGACGAAGGCGCACGTCTACGGCGACCGCCCGCTGCTGATCGTCGCCGTGCACAATCTCATCGCGAATGCGATCGCCTACTCGAACGAAGGCGGACGCGTCGGCGTCGGGGCGAAGGTCGTCGGCGACACCGTCGAGATCGCCGTCACCGACCGGGGCATCGGCATGGCGGCCGACGAGCTCGAGCGCGTGTTCGAGCGCTTCTACCGCATCGACCAGGCGAGGTCGCGCAACACCGGTGGCACGGGTCTCGGGCTCAGCATCGTGAAGCACACCGTGCAGAACCACGGCGGCGACGTGCGGGTGTGGTCGCAGCCGGGGCGCGGTTCGACGTTCACGATCCGGCTGCCGTTGGCCGAGCCCCAGGCCCAAAACATCGCATCGGCGCCGTCAGGTGGGAACAAGCACGGCGGGTCGGATGCCGCAGCCGCGGCAGACGCGGCGGCATCCGTCGCATCGAAACGAGGAGAACGCACGTGACCCGGATCCTGCTCGTCGAAGACGAGATCGCCCTCAGTGACCCACTCAGCTTCCTGCTCGGTCGAGAGGGCTACGACGTGGAGGTCGCGGCGGACGGCCCGTCGGCGATCACCGCGTTCGACCTGCACGGTGCCGATCTCGTGTTGCTCGACCTCATGTTGCCGGGCCTGCCGGGCACCGAGGTCTGCCGTGAGATCCGCGCGCGTTCGACGGTGCCGATCATCATGCTCACGGCGAAGGACTCCGAGGTCGACATCGTGGTGGGCCTCGAACTCGGCGCCGACGACTACGTGACGAAGCCGTACTCGACCAGGGAACTGCTCGCGCGCATCCGTGCGGTGCTGCGCCGCCGGCTCGAGGTCGAGGACTTCGACGAGGCCGTCATCGAGGGCGGGCGCGTGCGCATGGATGTCGACCGGCATACCGTGGAGGTCGACGGCGCGCTCGTGCCCATGCCGCTCAAGGAATTCGAGTTGCTCGAGCTGCTGATGCGCAATCCCGGCCGGGTACTCACCCGGGGGCAGTTGATCGACCGGGTGTGGGGATCGGACTACTTCGGCGACACGAAGACCCTCGACGTGCACATCAAGCGCATCCGCTCGAAGATCGAGGTGCAACCGTCAGACCCGGTGCAGCTCGTCACCGTGCGCGGGCTCGGCTATCGCTTCGAGGCCTGAGCGGCTCTCAGGTCTACGGGGCCAGGTCGGCGTACTCGGGCAGGCTGCTGTCGAGCACCGGCACGAGCTTCTCGACGCCTTCAGCGTCGCCGTACTGGAAGAAGAGCGGCAGGAGCCCGCCGACCTCGGCGTCGATGCCCTCGAGGAGCACCGGCTCGTCGTCTTCGGAGCCGAGCACGAGCGTCTCACCCGCCTCGACCTCGATCTCGGTCACCTCGCCGTCGCCCGTGCCGGCCTGAACTCCGAGGGTGGCGTCTTCGTCGCCCGTGTTGATCACCGTCATCACGAGATTGCCGTCGACGCCGTCGTCGCTCACGATGAGGATGTTGCGCAGGTCGAGGGCGCCGACATCGGCCGAAACGCCGTCGCTCGGGTCGTACTTCTCGGTGGTCGCCTGGTACGTGAGCATCGAGCACCCGCTCACGCCGAGCGCGAGACTGATGGCCAGAGCAGCGGATGCCGCGAGACGCGCCTTCACAGAACCTCCAAGTGCGAGCATGCGCGCGAAGCGATGCAGGCTCGCGCGTAGGGAATCGTGTCGAGTGTAGCCTACGGCGCGGCCCCGCACGGGATGGGTGGCGAACCTTAGCACGATCCGGAATGTGATATCCTGAAAGTTGCCGAAAGGACATTCATTCATGCTTTTTGAGGTTGGCGAAACCGTCGTTTACCCCCACCACGGAGCCGCAACGATCACCGAGGTGAAGAAACGGACCATCAAGGGTGAAGAGAAGCTCTACCTCAAGCTGAACGTCACGCAGGGCGACCTCGTCATCGAGGTTCCTGCCGAGAACGTCGACCTGGTCGGCGTTCGCGACGTCATCGGCAAGGAAGGCCTCGACAAGGTCTTCGAGGTGCTTCGCGCTCCGTTCACCGAAGAGCCCACCAACTGGTCCCGGCGTTACAAGGCGAACCTCGAGAAGCTCGCCTCCGGCGATGTCATCAAGGTCTCCGAAGTCGTGCGCGATCTCTGGCGTCGCGACCAGGACCGTGGCCTCTCCGCCGGTGAGAAGCGCATGCTCGCCAAGGCGCGCCAGATCCTGATCTCCGAGCTCGCGCTCGCCGAGAAGACCGACGAGGAGCAGGCGTCGACCGTGCTCGACGAGGTGCTGGCCTCCTGACCCGTCCGGCGGTCGACTAGCGAGGTTCCCCCGGCGGTCGAGTAGCGACGACGTTCCCTGGCGGTCGAGCAGCGACGCAGGAGCGTATCGAGACCCCCGCGATACGCTCGACTCATGAGCGTCTCCTCGACCGCCGTCATCGTCGTTGCCGCAGGCAGCGGCACGAGGCTCGGTCACGCCGAACCGAAGGCCTTCGTGCCGCTGGGTGATGACACGATCCTCGGCGTGGCTTTGCATTCCGTGTTCGGCATGCGCGAGGCGCCGTACGTCGTGGTGGTGGTTCCGAGTGAGCTCGTCGACGAGACGAGGTCACGATACGCCTCGGCGCCGGCAGCGGCATCCGTTCACGTGGAGGTCGTCGCGGGAGGCGCCACCCGTCAGGAGTCCGTCTCACGTGGACTCGCCGTGCTTCCGCGCGCCGTCGACATCGTGCTCGTGCACGACGCGGCCCGGCCGCTCACCCCGTCGATCGTCTTCGACGAGGTCGAGGCTGCCGTGCGTTCGCGGCGCCGCGGCGTGGTGCCGGCGCTCGACGTCGTCGACACGATCAAGCGCGTCGGTCGGCACGGCCTCGTGCTCGAGACCGTCGATCGTTCCGAGCTCGCGGCGGTGCAGACCCCGCAGGGGTTCCCGCGGGCAGCCCTGCAGCGCGCGTATGCCGACGCCACGGCGGAGTTCACGGATGACGCGGCGCTCGCCGCATCCGCGGGGCTTGCCGTCGACGTGGTGCCCGGTGATGCGAGAGCCTTCAAGATCACCGTGCCGGCAGACCTGCGCCGGGCCCAGTCGATGCTCACCGAGTCGGGCGGCCATCGTGCGGGCATCCCGCGCGTCGGCACCGGGGTCGACGTGCATGCGCTCTCCGACGACACCCGCACGCCCCTCTGGCTCGCCGGGCTGCACTGGCCGGGTGAGCGCGGGCTGGCGGGTCACAGCGACGGTGACGCGGCATGCCACGCCATCTGCGACGCGTTGCTGGCCGCGGCAGGACTCGGCGACCTCGGCAGTGTGTTCGGCACCAGCGACCCGCGCTTCGACGGCGCCCATGGCGAGGTATTCCTCACCGAGACCATGAGCCGCCTGCGCGACGCCGGATACGTGGTGGGCAACGTCAGCGTGCAGTTGATCGGAAACCGGCCGAAGCTCGCTCCCCGCCGCGCCGAAGCCGAGGCGCTCCTGTCGGGCCTGCTCGACGCCCCCGTGAGCGTCGCCGCCACCACGACCGACGCGCTCGGGTTCGCCGGCCGCGGTGAAGGCGTCGCCGCGATCGCGACGGCGCTCGTCATGCCGGCCTGACCCCGCCGACTCACGGAGGCGGCCGCCGGTAGTCTTGTCGCGTGACTGTGCGACTCTACGACTCGAAGGCCCAGGCCCTGCGTGACTTCGTGCCCCTCCGCGAGGGACGCGTCGGCATGTACGTCTGCGGGCCGACGGTGCAGTCGAGCCCGCACATCGGCCACCTGCGCAGTGCGCTCGTCTACGACATCCTGCGCCGGTGGTTCTCCTACCGCGGGTACGCCGTCGACTTCGTGCGCAACGTCACCGATATCGACGACAAGATCCTCGCCGCCTCGGCAGACGAGGCCGAAGCCGACCAGGGCGCGACCGAGCAGTGGTATGCGCTCGCCTACCGGGTCGAGCTCGAGTTCACCGCGGCCTACGGACTGCTCGGCATCCTCGCTCCCACCTACGAACCCCGCGCCACCGCGAGCGTGCAGCAGATGCAGCACCTGATCGCCCGGCTCATCGAGCGCGGTCATGCGTATGCGGCATCGGATGCCTCGGGCGACGTGTACTTCGACACCGCGAGCTGGCCCGCCTACGGCGAGCTCACCCGGCAGTCGCGCGACCATATGGAGGCCGCAGCCGACGCCGACCCGCGGGGCAAGCGGGACCCCCGAGACTTCGCCCTCTGGAAGGGACGCAAGCCCTCGGAGCCCGAGTCGGCGTCGTGGCCGTCGCCATGGGGCGACGGCCGCCCCGGGTGGCACATCGAGTGCTCGGCGATGGCCGCGCGCTACCTCGGCAGCGAGTTCGACATCCACGGCGGAGGACTCGACCTGCGGTTCCCGCACCACGAGAACGAGCTCGCCCAGTCGACCGCGGCCGGCGACGCGTTCGCGCGGTACTGGGTGCACAACGGCCTCGTCAACATCGGCGGCCAGAAGATGTCGAAATCGCTCGGCAACTCCGTGTATGCGGGCGAGCTGCTCGAACTCGCCTCGCCACTCGCCGTGCGGTACCTGCTCGGCGCGGCGCACTATCGCTCGACCCTCGACTACTCGCCGAACTCGCTCACCGAGGCCGAGGCGGCGGTCGATCGCATCCGCACGTTCCTCGAGCGGGTCGAACGCCGCGTCGCCGGCACGCGCTTCGCGGGGGTGGGCAGCCCGCTCATCCCCGACGCGTTCGCCGCCGCGATGGACGACGATCTCGGGGTCCCTCAGGCGCTCGCCGTGCTCCACGACACCGTGCGCGCGGGCAACCAGGCCCTCGACGACGAGGAACTGCACGATGCCGCTGCCCTGCACGGGCAGGTCGTGGGCATGGTCGAGGTGCTCGGCATCGACCCGCGCGATGCGCAGTGGGCGCCGGTCGACTCCGGCCCCGCGGCATCCGCCCTCGACGTTCTCGTCACCCGCCTCATCGAAGACCGGCAGGCCGCTCGTTCGGCGAAGGACTTCGCGACGGCCGACCGGATCCGCGCCGAACTCTCGGCGGCGGGCATCACCATCGAAGACAGCCAGACCGGCACGCATTGGAGCTTGGGATCATGAAGGGCAGCAGCGGAAAGCCGCGCGCCGGAGCCGT
>DASSBT010000022.1:0-2316 GCA_035698465.1 Agromyces sp.
CTGCTGCTCACGATCAACCGTGCCCTCCCGATCCTCGGCATCCCCGACTTCTGGCAGCGGGCCGTCGTGGGTGCGCTCATCATCGGCGCCATCGTGCTCGACCGGGTGCTCGCGCTCCGGCAGAAACGCAGACTTCTCGAGGCGAGGGAGGACGAGTCATGACCGCGACCACCACCGGCACCACGGCCGCGCGCGCATATCGCGACAACGATCGTCCGCTCTGGCAGCGCCTCCTGCTCACGCGTGAGATGGCGATCATCGGCCTTCTCGTGGTCGTGGCCGTCGTCGCCTCGCTGACGGTGCGCGGGTTCGGCCAGCCGATCACCCTGACGTTCCTCCTGCTCGACGTCATGCCGATCCTGCTCATCGCATTGCCGATGACCCTCATCATCATCACCGGCGAGATCGACCTCTCGGTGGCGAGCATCGTCGGGCTCGCGAGCGTGCTGACCGGCGTACTCACACAGGCCGGCGTGCCATTCGAGGTCGCTGCCCTCCTCGCGATCCTGGCGGGGGCGATCGGGGGCGCAGTGAACGGCTTCCTGGTCACGGTCGTCGGCCTGCCCTCGCTCGCCGTGACGATCGGTACCCTCGCACTCTTCCGCGGCCTCGCCGTCGGCTTGCTCGGCACGACCGCGGTCACCGACTTCCCCGAGTTCTGGACCGACCTGGCGAAGGCCCGGATGGGCAACACCAACATCCCCGTCGTGTTGTTCCTCTTCCTTGTGCTCCTCGTCGTGTTCACGGTGCTGCTGCACTTCACGCCGTTCGGCCGTGGCATCTATGCGATCGGGCTCTCGAGCGAGGCCGCCCGATTCTCGGGGGTCCGGGTCGACCGCACCAAGTTCATCCTCTTCGTGCTCGCCGGAACGGTGTCCGCCCTCGCCGGCATCTACTACACGCTGCGCTACGGCAGCGCGCGCGGCGACAACGCCACCGGCCTCGAACTGCAGGTCATCGCGGCGGTGCTCCTCGGCGGGGTCTCGATCTTCGGCGGCCGCGGCGCGATCCACGGCGTCATTGCCGGTGTGCTGCTCATCGGAGTGCTCGCGAGCGCACTTCGACTGGCGAATGTCACATCCGACGTCATCAACATCATCACCGGAGTGCTGCTCGTGCTGTCGGTGGTGTCAACAAGCTTCCTGGCCTGGCTGCGCAAGCGGCGAAGGGCTCCAGGGGGAACGCCGCGCGTCGAGGCCTCCACAGCAGTGTGACCCGGGCCGCGCGACTCGTCGATGCGATCACTCATCGACTTCATCCATGAAGGGAAGAACAACGATGTTGAACAGGAAGCACCGCGCCGGTGCATTCGCGGCCCTCGCGGTGAGCGTCGCGCTCCTCGCGACCGGCTGCGCCGTCGATTCCGGTACTGACGGCGGCGGCACCGAGGGCGGCGAGGGAGAAAGCAACCTCTCGATCACGTTCCTGCCGAAGAACCTCGGCAACCCGTACTTCGAAACCTCCTCTGCGGGTGCCGAAGAGGCCATCGACGAGTTCGGCGGCACGTTCGCAGAGGTCGGCCCCGCCGAGGCCAGCCCCGACGCACAGGTGAGCTACATCAACACGCTCACCCAGCAGGGTGTCGGTGCGATCGCCGTCTCGGCGAACGACCCGCAGGCGATCTGCGATGCGCTCAACGAAGCTCGCGATGCAGGTGTCAAGGTGGTCACCTTCGACTCCGACACCGATCCCGAATGCCGTGATCTCTTCGTCAACCAGGCCGACGCAGAAGGCATCGCGAAGGTGCAGGTCGACCTGATCGCCGAGCAGATCGGCGGGGCGGGCGAGATCGCCATCCTCTCGGCTTCGGCCAACGCCACGAACCAGAACGCCTGGATCGAGCTCATGGAGGAGTACCTCGCCTCCGACTACCCCGAGATCACGCTCGTCGAGACCGTGTACGGCGACGACGACGACCAGACCTCGTTCGACAAGACCGCGGCGCTGCTGCAGACGCACCCGAACCTCAAGGGCATCATCTCGCCGACGACGGTCGGCATCGCTGCAGCCGCCCGGTACCTCTCGACGTCGGAGTACAAGGGTACGGTTGCGCTGACCGGCCTCGGCACGCCGAACCAGATGCGCGAGTTCGTCGAGGATGGCACGGTCACCGCGTTCGCGCTGTGGAACCCGGCCGACCTGGGCTACCTCTCGGCGTTCGCGGCGAAGGCGCTCATCGAGGGTGACATCACCGGAGCCGAGGGCGACACCTTCGAAGCCGGCAAGCTCGGCGAGTACACGGTCGGCGCCGACAGCGTCGTGCTCCTCGGAGACCCGTACGTGTTCGACGCAGAGAACATCGGCGACTTCGACTTC
>DASSBT010000023.1:0-10829 GCA_035698465.1 Agromyces sp.
CTGACCACAGGCCCCATCGATCTCCCTGCCGCTGGTCTCACGCAGCGTGGTCGGGATGCCGGCGTCGTTGAAGCGGCGCACGAGCTCGTCCGCACGACACGGTGATGCCGCCTACGCCCATCCGAGCCCGTCGGGCTGCGGGCCGACCATCGAGCGGACGGCGTCAATCACGCGCTTGTACTTCGCGAGCGGCATGCCCATGCTGACGATGTTGCTGACGCGCTTGTTGTCAACCCGCCGCGGGAGCGGCCGATGCCGTGCCCCGGCCGGCTCGCCCTCGCACAATGGCAGATTCTTGTGATCACGGAACGGATGCCGCGTCGCTCAGCTTTCGGCGTAGTCCGTGTGAGCCATATCTTCGGTCCTTGAGCGACCCCCCGAGGTGCCCGAGTGGCTCGGCGATGAAGTGGGGCTTTCGCGGGCGAGTCAGATGCGCGACAATGACAGGACATTAGGTCATTCGAACGAAGGAGTTCTCTTGATATACCGCATTCTCACCACCGCCGCGCTGGGCGCCGCCGTCATTCTCGTCGGCACCGCCGCGCACCCGCACCCTCATCCGGGCCCGCCACCTGGCCAACTCAGTGCCGACGACGAGGCGGGCCGTGTGACCGCCAAGCTCGAGACGCCCCCACTCTGGGACGCGGATGACGCGGATGCCGATGACCCAGCGATCTGGGTCGACGAAGACGACCCGGAGGACAGCGTCGTCATCACGACGGCCAAGGAAGCCGGCCTCAATGTGTACGACCTCAATGGCCAGCTCGTGCAGCACCTCGACCCGAAGCCCGCACCGAGCGAAGAGGACGAAGGTGGACGCTACAACAACGTCGACCTGATCCACGACTTCGAGCTCGACGGTGACGAGGTCGATCTCGCCGTCGTCTCTGACCGGGGTATGGACAACATCGGCATCTTCACCGTCGACGACGGTGTGCTCACCGAGGTGACCGACCCGGCCGCCGGCCAGATCTTCACGACATCGCAGGAGGAGATCAACGAAGGCCGCACCGCCTACGGTCTGACGGCGTGGCAGAACGATGACGGCGCCTACGCCGTGGTCAGCCAGAACTCGGAGACCCGCATCGCGTTGCTCGAACTGCAGGCGAACGACGACGGCACGGTGGGCTGGGAGAAGGAGCGAGAGCTCTCTCTGCCCGCCGACTTCGTGATGCCGGATGGTTCGACCTGGACCACCTGTGATGACCCCGGTCAGTACGCGCACGTGGAGGGCATGGTCGTCGACGACGCCAGCGAGACCCTGTATCTCGCGCAGGAGCTCGTCGGACTGTGGCGGATCGATGCCGACCTCTCCGGTGAGCCGGAGTTCGTGGACAAGGCCGTCGAGTATGGTCTGCCCGGCACGTACGACGCCGAGTCGGACGAGTGCCTGTACGGCGAGAACCCCGGATTCGGCGGCGACGTGCTGCGCACCGACATCGAAGGCCTGACCATCTACGAAAGCGACGATGACGAGGGCTATCTGCTCGTGTCGAGCCAGGGCGACGACAGTTTCGCTGTATACGAAACCCAGGGCGACAACGAGTACGTCGGTTCATTCAGCGTCACCGACGGTCGGGTGGACAGCACCCAGCACAGTGACGGCGCGGACATCGTCAACGTGAGCCTCCCCGGGTTCGACGGCGGCCTGTTCGTGCTGCAGGACGGGGACAACACCCCTGAAGGCACCGACGAGGAGAGCACGAACTTCAAGTACGTGGCATGGGAGAACGTGGCCGAGAACAGCGGTCTCGACCTCGACGTCGCCGACGACTGATATGTAACGGATCTTGTCAAGTGGCAGGGTGAAGCGCCGCCGGGCTGGCTGCCTGGCGGCGCTTCCTCGTCTGGCGGCTGGATGCGGGGTTGCGTGCCTTGCGTCGCGTGGTCAGTCTGATATTCGCGGGTTTGGTGACTGCATTTCCCTTGTTTCGGCGAGAGCGTTCGGACTGTCTGAGGTCGAGCGTGGCCGTCCGCGAGGACGGTTGCCTGCTTCGCGGCCACCGCCGCGATGACCGCGTCGAGCCGGTCGCGGCGCGCCTTCGCCAGCCCATGCCGGACAGCAAGCAGGTCCGTGCGGGCGTCATCGCGGCAGCGGACGAGATCGCGGGCGTCTTCCTCGAGCATGGTCGGCACGCGCACCGCGGTCAGCTCGTCCATCCGCAGCAGCCGCGCTTCCGCCGCGAGGACGACGGCTCATTCACGCAGACCGAGACGACCTACCACCACCTGGTGATGATCGGGCGTTCCGCCGAGCATGCGCACGCGAACTTCGCCCAGGGCGAGAACTTCGTCGCAGAGGGCTACACGCGGCCAGTCAACTACGAGCGTACGAGCGAGCAGAGACATCACACGGTGGACCCAGGGGGATTCGAACCCCCGACCTTCTCATTGCGAACGAGACGCGCTACCAACTGCGCCATGGGCCCGAGCGACAACGAGCCTATCACCACTCGAAGCGTGGTTCGAACCGCCGCAGGGCGCCTCAGCCGGCCTGTCGACGGCGCCGGAGCACAGCGTCGAGGTCGCCGAAACCGGGCCGCGGATCCTCCACAATGCCCATGCGCGCATACGGGCTCGACGACGCCGTGACAGGGCGACCGGATGCCGCGGGGCTGGTCGAGGCGGGCTGCGACGGCGTCGCGGCGGCGGGCACGATCGTCGGCATCGCGGGCGAGAGCCGCTCGGCCCGGCGCGCCACCTCGGCGACGGCGGCGGCCCGCTTCAACTCGGCTGCCGCGTCGATCGACGCCATGGCCGTGGCCGCGATCGTGCCGCGCGAGAGGTGCAGGGGGCGCGGCAACGGCTGCGGGGTCCAGCCGTGTGCACCCGGCGATTCCTCGGGCAGCTCGATGGGTTCGAACGACTCGGCCTCGGCGACCGGAGCGGGGGCCGCGACCGGAGCCGTGACAGCCGGCCGCACCCTGGCGAGGCGTGCGATGCCCGCGATGGCAATGACGATGCCGAGGCCGCCACCCGCCGCGATCAGCAACGAGGCACCGAACATCGACGCGACGAGTCCGCCGACCATGGTGAGCAGCGAGACGAGCAGCACGAGCGAGCAGAGCGCGCGCGTGCGTCGCAGGGCGCGGCGTGCCTTCGCAGGGCCGGGTCGGACTGCGGGCACCGATGCCGCATGTGCACGTGCGGCATCCGCCGCCTCCTGTGCCGCCCTCCGTTCGGCGATGGCGAGATGTTCTGCCGCTTGGGCCGCGAGCCTGGCCGCCTGCTCCTGCTCACGCAGGATGCGCTGCTGGGTGACGACCGCGCGAGCGGTCGCTTCGACCCGCACCTGCTCGGGCGTCTCGGCGGTCTCGGCGAGGATGCGAAGGGTCTGCTGCAGCCGCACGGCGTTTCGCTCGGTCTCGAGGTACTGTCGCCGGCGCAGCCAACTCGGCAGCAGGTACGCGATCCAGAGTGCCGCGGCCGCCGCCACGAGCACTCCCCCACCGATCACGTCCATGCGACATACGCTAGGTCACCGCCGACGGATGACCCCGCTCGACGCGCGCGTGTTCTACCGATCGGCCAGGCGCATCGGTGCCGAGGCGGCGGCGCGATCCTCGGCGGTGACCCGTGCTGCGCCATCGGGAACGTGCCCTTCTCGCCAGCGGCGAAGCACGCCGCGGGGCACCTCTTCGGCGACGAGGGCGAAGGCGAAGTGGTCGCGCCATTCTCCGTTGATGTGGATGAATCGTCGCCGCAGGCCCTCGTACCTGAATCCCAGCTTCTCGACGACACGCAACGAAGGCTGGTTCTCGGGCCGGATGCAGATCTCCATGCGGTGCAGGCGCAGCACCGAGAAGCAGTAGTCGGTGGCCAGCGCCACCGCGGTCGGCGTGATGCCGTGGCCGGCGACGGACTGCGCGACCCAGTACCCGATCGAGGCCGACGAGAGCGAGCCGAAGGTGATCGAGGAGACGTTCAGCTGGCCGACGAGCTCGCCGTCCTGTTCGATGACGAAGGGCAGCGCATTGCCGCTGCGCGCATGGGCGAGGAGGTTGCGGATGCTCGCGCGGGTGTCGATGACCGAGCCGCCACCGGGATAGGTGGCCTCCCACTGGCGCAGCCAGCCCCGATTGTCGAGGAGCACGCGCTCGAGCTGTTTCGCGTCGCGCGCGCGGATCGGCCGCAACGCGACCTCCCCGTCGCGCAGTGTGGGGATCGTGGCCGCCGCCATGGTCAGTCCTGATCGAATCCGGCGACGTAGTCGACGAGCCACGGCTTCAGCTCGGGGCCGAGGTCGTCGCGATCGGCTGCGAGCTGGATGACGGCCTTGATGTAGTCGAGCTTGTCGCCCGTGTCGTATCGGCGGCCGCGGAACACGACCCCGTAGACGCCGCCCGTGCCCTCGACGTCGGCCGCCATCTCCATCAGCGCATCGGTGAGCTGGATCTCGCCGCCCTTGCCGGGCCGGGTGTGCTCGAGGTAGTCGAACACGCCGGGCTTCAGCACGTACCGGCCGATGACCGCGAGGTTCGACGGCGCGACATCGGCGGCCGGCTTCTCGACGAGCCCGGTGACGCGCACCACGTCGGGGTCGTCGGTCGTCTCGACCGCGGCTGCACCGTAGAGGTGGATCAATGACGGGTCGACCTCGAGGAGGGCGACGATCGTGGCATCCCGCTTGTCGTGCTCATCGAGCATGCGGGTGAGCAGTGGGTCTCTCGCGTCGATGATGTCGTCGCCGAGCAGCACGGCGAACGACTGGTCGCCGACGTGCATGCGGGCCCGGAGCACGGCGTGGCCGAGCCCCAGCGGGTCTCCCTGCCGCACGTAGTGCATGTCGGCGAGCTCGGTGGACTCGTTCACCTTCTCGAGCTTCGCGGTGTCGCCCTTGCGTGCGAGCGTGGCCTCGAGCTCTGCGACCCGGTCGAAGTGGTTCTCGAGCGCGTTCTTGTTGCGTCCGGTCACCATGAGCACGTCGGAGAGCCCGGCGTCGACGGCCTCTTCGACGACGTACTGGATCGCGGGCTTGTCGACGACGGGGAGCATCTCCTTCGGCATCGCCTTGGTTGCCGGGAGGAACCTCGTGCCGAGCCCCGCCGCAGGGATGACGGCCTTCGTGATCCGTTGAGTCATGGGACTCAGCGTAACCGGATGTCGCACCCCCGCGGATGCCTCCTGCCGCTGCTCTTCGTCCTAGGATGTGAGCCATGCCCGACGATCTCGACGTTCAGAAGCGCATCCTTCGCGCCGAACTCCGCGAGCGCCGGCAGAACATGCCAGCCCAAGAGCGCGAGCTCGCAACCGTCGGACTCACCACCAGACTTCAGGAGCTCGTCGAATCGGTGGGCGCCCGGTCGCTCTCGTGCTACCTGTCGATGCCGTCTGAGCCCGACACCCGGCCGTTCGTGAACTGGGCGGAGGCCCGCGGCATCCGGGTGCTGTTCCCCGTCAGCCGAGAAGACGGCCTGCTCGACTGGACCGTCGGCGAAGACGAAGACGAGACGCTGGGCCTCCACGGCATACCCGAACCCGTCGGCGAACTGCTCGGGCCGATGGCGATCAACGACGTCGACCTCATCCTCGTGCCGGCCGCCGCGATCGACGCGACCGGCATGCGCCTCGGGTGGGGACGCGGCTATTTCGACAAGACCCTCGGATCGATGGAAAATGTCCTCCGGTGTACGCCATCGTCTTCGATGGCGAATTCGTCGAACAGGTGCCGCGCGAGGTGCACGACCAGGCCGTGAACGGCGTCGTGACACCGACACGCATCATCGCGTTCTGACGACGCACCCCCGATCCGGAAGAATCACCATGCCCACGTACTCATATCGCTGCACGGAATGCGACAACGCCTTCGACATCCACCAGTCCTTCACCGATGACACGTTGACGGTGTGCGAGGTCTGCGGCGGACGCCTGCGCAAGCTGTTCAACACCATCGGCGTGACCTTCAACGGGTCGGGCTTCTACCGCACCGACTCGCGCGCGGCCGAGGGCGGTTCGGGTTCGGGCAAGCAGGGCGGTTCGGGTTCGGGCAAGGAGGCGGGCTCGGGCAAAGACGGCGGCTCGGGTTCCTCAGGTGCCGGTTCCTCCGGCTCTGGCTCATCGGGATCCGGGTCCTCCGGTTCGGGCTCCGGCTCATCCGGCTCCGGCTCCGGCTCCTCCGGCTCGGGTGCGTCCGGTGGCACGCCCTCGACGTCATCGACTGGACGCGGCTCGTCCACTACCGTGAGCTGACAAGGGCCTGCAGCGCTGCGGGCCAGAGCTGGAGGGGGCACATGCTCAACGGGTTCAAGGAATTCATCGCGCGCGGCAACGTCATCGACCTCGCGGTTGCGGTGGTCATCGGCGCCGCGTTCACCGCGGTCGTCAACGCGATCGTGGAGTACCTCATCAATCCGCTGCTCGGCCTGCTGTTCAACGCCGAGAGCCTCAACGAGTCCATGATCCTGACGATCGGCAGCGCGCAGTTCAGGTTCGGCGCGGTGCTGGGCGCGCTCATCACCTTCCTCGCCGTCGCGCTCGTCGTCTACCTCGTCTTCGTGCTGCCGATGAACACGTATCGCGAGCGTCAGGCGGCGAAGCTCGCCGCCGGTGAACCGACCGACGAGCCGCCGAGCGAGGCCGAACTGCTCACCCAGATCCGCGACCTGCTCGCCGATCGGGCAGGACCCGCGAACGGCGGACCGACCGGGGGTCGGCACTCCGACCTCTGATCTCGCCTGAGCGGCGCGCCGCCGCGCCGCTCACCAGTGCGGCGGCCGCTCCCGGGTGATGCGATCATCATCCGGCTTCGGCCGCCCCTTGGTGCGGTTCGGTCGCGTCTCGTCGGTCGGCTCGGGAGTCGCAGGTGCGGCCTCGGGCGATGGGTCGGACCCCGGCGCGGGCGTCAGCCGGGCACGGCGTGCGGGTCCGGGGGCGCGCTCGACGCGCTGGCGGGGCGCGTCGCCCTGACGTTGCTCATCGCTCATCGCACCGCCGCGGCATCCGTCGCGTCCTTCGGCCGTTGCTGGTCTGGCTTGCCAAGCAGCGCGGCGACGCGCGCGGCCACAGCCTCGGGGTTGCCGAACAGTTCGAAGCTGTGCACGCGAAGGTAGTGCCACCCGAGACGACGCAGCACGTCGGGGCGCAGCCGTAGCGACTCGCGCAGGCTGAATCCGGTGAGTGCCTCGTCGGTCTCGACGACCACGGCCTTGCCCGCGTGCGCGGCGGCGAGCGCAAGTCGGCCACGGTGACCGACGCTGACCCGGATGCCGCGGCGGGCGAGCCGTGCGGCGAGGTCGCCGAGCATCGAGTCGTGCGCGATGCCGTCGGCGTCTTCAGCGGCCCGCTCCTCGGTCTGCGAGAGGATCTGGGCCAGCGCGAGCACGCCGTGGGCCTGCCGCTCCTCATCGATGTCCTCGGGGCGGAACGCGGAGACGAGGTCCATCGATCGCCGTGCGCGGGTCATGCCCACGGCGAGGAGCCGGTCGCCGCCCGGCTCGCCGAGGGACCCGAAGCTCGACAGGAGTCGGCCGTGCGGGGTGCGACCGTAGCCGACCGAGAAGATGACGCGGTCGCGGCTCTGCGCGACCGCCTGCTCGAGGGTGAGCACGGTGAACGGCTCGGCGCGGTCCTTCAGGATGAAGTCCGAGAGGTCGGTGCGCTTGGCGAACGCGGCGAGCACCGCCTGGTGCACGCGGGCGGCGTGCCTGGCGCTTGCCGTGATCACCATGAGCGACTCACGTGGGCGCTTCACCGCGTGTTCCATGACGAGCTCGACGACTTTCGCGACCTCCTGGTCGATGCTCTCGACCGTGCCCGTCACGGCGTCGGGCAACCCGTTGCCGAGCACGTAGTGCAGTCCGAGGCTGCCGTGGCCGAGGAAGCTGCCGGCCCACGGCAGCGACTCGATGCGCCCGGCGTAGAAGCGCCTGTTCACGAGTTCGGCGAGGTCCTCACCGCCGGCTCGATAGCTGCGCGTGAGCGTGAGGGTCGGCAGCAGCTCGCCGAGCCGCGCCAGCGCCGAGTCCGCGTGCAGCGCATCGACGCGGCGTTCGGTTGCGGGCTCCACCGGCGACTCGTCGAGGTCGTCGATGCCGGTCTCGAACAGCGTCGGCGTCTGCGTGACCGGATCGCCGAATGCGATGACCTGGCGCGCACGGCGGATGGCCCCGAGGTTCTCGGCGATCGTCGTCGATCCGGCGTCGACCAGGATGACCGCGTCGAACGCGATCGCGTCGTCGATGTCGGGCACGTCGTAGGGCGAGGCCAGCCACACGGGAGCGAGCGCGCGGAAGAGGTGCGGGGTCTCGTGGTGCAGCGCCGTGGGACGCACCTGATCGCCCCGGAGCATCCGCTTCAGGCGTTGGGCCTCTTCGGGGTGGTCGACGAGACCGACCTTCCAGTTCTCTGCGAGATGCCAGGCCAGCTGCGCACCGGCGGCCGACGCATGCGCCTCGTCGACGAGTCGGAAATCGCCCTCGAGTCGATCGAGCACGGTCGTGTTCGCGCCGAGGAGCGCCCGGTCGCCCCCGAGCATCGCCTCGAGCACGGACTGCCACCACGCCAGTTCGAGCTCGTCGGCGACGGCGTGCTCTGGCACGTGGCGCTTCGCGAGGTCGAGCAGCAGCGGGTCGAGGCCGAGGTCGCGCAGCCGCGACAGCACGGCGGTGCGCTCCTGCAGGTTGGTCAGCACCTCGGATTCCGCCGCCAGACCGGTGAGCGTGGACACGAGTTCGCGAACGGGCCGTGCGGCGAGCTGACGGGTCGTGCCCGCGACGCCGAGTGGCCCGTCGAGGGCGGCGAGGTCGGTCGCGACGGTGCGGTAGGCGACGTGCACGTCGTCGATGCCGACTGGCACGCCCGGAATCGCACCGGCCTCGGAATAGCGCTGCCACAGGGTGCGCTGCTGCTGGATGCCGCGGAGCGCCGCGTTCAGGTCGGTGACGTGCACTCCGGGGCGCACGTATTCGAGCGCGAGCCGGCGCAGCCGGCGACGGTTCGTTCCAGTCATCCCGGGGGAATCGCGGCGAGCCGAGGTCGCGGCGATGAGCTCGCCCAGCGGCCGGTCGTACACGGACGGCTGGAACCGGTCGAGCGTCTCACGCACGTCGAGGAGCAGCCGGAGGAAGACGCCGAGCTCCGCGACGGATTCGAACGGCCGGAGTCGCGTCTGCGAGATGAGCGCGCGGCCTCGTTCGAGGAGCCGCGGTACCTCGCGCACGCTGAGGCGCTTCGCGAGCTCGTGCGCCCGAGTCGCCTCGTCGGATGACGTGAACGACGCGCCGTACCACGGCGAGTCACCCGGGCCGTAGCGGAACTCGCCGAGCTCGGCGGCGCGTGCCAGGTCGCGTGCGACGCGACTGCGCCCCTCTGCGAGCGCGACGAGCGACGCATGTTCGAGGCGGGCGGTCGTTGACGGCGCGGGCTGAACCTGCGCGAGACGCGCGAGCTCCCTGAGCGCGTCGAGCACCGAGACGTGGAGTTCGGGGTCGCGCCTGGTGAGTGCCGACCGGTAGTCCAGCAGCACCTTGCGCAGGCGCACGAGGGCATCGTCGACATCGGAGACGCGAGGCCGCTCGGCCTTCTCGTTGCGCGAGATGGACTGGATGAGGTCGCGTCGCAGCCCGGTCGTCGTGACCGCGGCACCGCCGAGCCCGACCTGTGCGAGCCGATGCGCGATGCCGTCGAGGCTCGCGCGGCGTGCGCCGACGACGAGCACTCGCTGGTCCTTCGCCACGAGGGCACCGATCGCGTTCACGATGGTCTGCGTGCCGCCCGTGCCCGGGAGGGTCTTCACCACGAGGGACGTGCCCGCGTCGATCTCGGCGAGCACCTGCTCCTGCTCGGAGTCGGCGTCGAGGAGGAGGGTGTCGGTGGGCGGAGGCCGGTCGTCCTGCGGCACCGGACGTGCGCGCTCCCCGCGTGCGGCGAGCGCCGCCCGCGCCGCGCGGTTGCCGGCGATCGAGTCGATGACGGGGTGGTCGAGCCGCGCGGCATCCGCTGCCATCGCCGGTCCCACCTCGGCGAAGCTCGAGACGACGAGTCGCGGTGCGACGTGGAACCACGGGAGGTGCGAGGTGAGCCCGCGCAGCCGGTCGATCACCGGCTGGGGCTTGAAGACCCCGTTCGTGATCGCGAGCGCGACGAAGGCCTCGGCGTCGAGCGTGATCTGGAACTGCGAGCGCAGCTCACGGGCAAGCGCGGGATTGAGGAACGGCTGCCCCTTCAGCTTCAGTTCGAAGTCGCGGCCGTAGCGGCGAATCGCGAGCGGACGCAGCAACACGGGCGCGAGGAACTCCTCGCCGCCGTTGCGCCACGAGGCGAGGCCGATCGCCAGGTGCACCGACTCGATGCCGCGGACCGAGCGCAGCTCGACGCCCTTCTGCGTGATCTCGGCAGCGGCGAGGCGCGCGTTCCGAAGCGCGAGCTCGTCGCGGATGAGGCTCGAGAGCAGGGTCGACCGGCCCGTGATGAACTGCGGCAGACCGCCCGGATGCGTCGTGGAGAGCTCGATCCGCGTACGCGGCGTGTCGACGAACCGCACGAGCGGCGAACGGCCGCCGACCTGCGCGAGGTCACGCTGCCAGCGCCGCCAGGTGGGTTCTGCAACGTTCCCGGCGACCAGTTCGGGGTCGCCGAGGCTCAGACCTTGGGGGCTCGTGTTGTCGTGATGCATTGCTTCAGGGGTGAGTCGTTCGGCGGACGCATCCGACTCGGCACCGAGGATCTCCTCCTCGTCCTGGTTCCGATCGAGCCGCCACACACCGACACCCTACGTCGCATCGCCCGGAATCACGGGAGCATCGCCGCGCTGCGCTGCGTTTCCAGTCGCGATCAGCTCCGTGCGCGGTCAGCGCACCGCCTGCAACTCGAGCCCGTGAGCGCGTGCGACC
>DASSBT010000024.1:0-3973 GCA_035698465.1 Agromyces sp.
AGGGATTATTTTTTTCATATGAGTGATTCGGGCATTTGCGCCGGCAGTTCGGTCGCGCGCCGGAACTGGGTCGGGCACGACCCATCGGGCGAACGTGCCGCGTGTGCTGACGACGCTGGGCTCGTCGAGCTGGTCGACGACGCGGTGGCCCGAGGCGTCGCGTCGGCCGCGGCCGTCATCGTCAGTGTCGACGGTCGCGTCGTGGCCGAGCACGCGACGGGCACGGTGCGCGCATGGGACTCCCCCGGTGTTCCCGCCGAGACACCGGGCGCCGCGGTCGACGCCGACACCCGCTTCGACCTCGCATCCGTGACGAAGCCGATCGTCGCGGCAGCCCTGCTCGCCGAACTCGAGGCCCGCGGGCGCGGCCCTGACCTGCGCGTGGCCGACGTACTCGAGGAGTTCCGCGAGCCCGACTTGCGCCACGTGACCGTGCGTCACCTCCTCACCCATACGGCGGGGTTTGCCGCCGAGTGGTTCGACCGCGACCCCGACCCCGAAGGGCTGCGGTTTCGCGCGGGCGCGCGGCCCGCGGCATCCGTCGACGCACGTCACGAATACTCGTGCGTCGGCTTCATCTGGGTGGGCTTCGTCGCAGAGGCACTCGCCGTCCGGTCGCTCGACGAGGTGGTGCGCGACCGCGTGCTCGACCCGCTCGGCATGACGCAGGCGGGCTACCGTCCGCCCGCCGGGCTGCGGACGGTGATCGCGGCCACGGAGTTCCAGCCGGGCCGTGGCCTCGTGCACGGCGAGGTGCACGACGAGACCGCGTGGGCGCTCGGGGGCGTGAGCGGCAACGCCGGGCTCTTCGGCACGGCGCGCGACCTGTTGAGCTTCGCCGAAGCGCTGCGTTGCGGCGGGCGTCTCGATGGGCGCCGGGTGCTCGCGCCCGCGGTGGTGAAGGCCCTCGTCACACCGGTCGAGATGCCGGAGGTCACGGGCTACCGTCAGGCGCTCGGCCTCCGCGTCGACGAGGGCTGGATGCGCGGCCTCGGGCGCGGCACCGTCGGCCACACGGGATTCACCGGCACCGGCTTCGCAACCGTGCCAGGCGGACGCCGCTCGGTAGTATTCCTCACGAACCGTGTCCACCCGACGCGGTCGTCGACCGAGATCCTCTCGCTGCGAGAACGCGTCGTCGATGCCGCAGCACTCCTCGGAGGCCGACGATGACCGATGTGCTCGTGAACCTGCGGCAGCGCATCCCGGGGCTGCGCAAAGCCGAGCGTCGTGTGGCCGAGGCGGTGCTGGAGCATCCGGCCCTCGTGGTCGAATCGACCATCACGCAACTCGCCGCCGCGTGCGACACGTCGCCGGCGAGTGTCGCGCGCATGTGCCGGGCGGCGGGGTTCGCGGGGTACAAGGAGTTCCGCATCGCGATTGCCGCGGCCGACAGTCGTGAGCAGGCGGCGCGCGAGCTGTTCAAGGTGGCGGATGCCGAGATCTCACCGGATGACTCCATCGCCGATCTCGTGGCGAAGGTCGCGTACCAGGAGGTTCGCGCGATCGAGGACACCGCACGCGACATCGATGTGAACGCGCTCGACGCGGTGGCGTCGGCCGTTCGGGTCGCGCCGCGAATCGACATCTTCGGTGCCGGATCGAGCGGCCTGACCGCGCAGGACCTGCAGCTCAAGCTGCACCGCATCGGCATCCCCGGCTTCTGTTGGTCGGATACCCACCTCGCGCTCACGTCGGTGGCGATCACGACGCCCGGCAGTGTCGCGATCGGCATCTCGCACACCGGTGCCACGCTCGAGACCAACCAGCTGATCTCGCTCGCGCGCAGCCGTGGCGCGGTGACGGTGGCGATCACGAACTATCCCGATTCGCCGCTCGGGGCGTCGGCCGATCACGTGTTGACCACTTCGGCGCGCGAGGCGGGTTTTCGCACCGGAGCGATGTCGAGCCGGCTCGCGCAGATGGCGATCATCGACTTCCTCGTGGTGCGTCTCGTGCAGCAGGACTTCGGCGATGCCAGCGAACTGTTGCGCAGTACCTATGCAGCGGTGCAGGACCACCGGATCGGCGACGGGCACGGGTGAGGTCGGTGGGTCCTGGGTGAGGTCGGCGGGTCCGGGTGAGTTCGGCGGAGCCGGGTGAGGTCGGCGGAGCCGGGTGATTTCGGCGGGCCAGAGGATGTATGGGGGCCTGAGGATGTCTGGGGGCCTGAGGATGTCTGGGGGCCTGGGGATGTCGGGGGCACGGCATAGCTTTGCCGAATGACCGACCCCCAGCCGTTCGAGCTCGATGTCGCCGACGAGGTGCTCGACGACCTGCGCGCGAGGCTGTCGCGCAGCCGACTGCTCGAAGACTCGCCCCGACGGCCGGCGTCTGGCGTCAACGCCGCCTACCTGCACGAACTCGTCGACTCGTGGATCACGTGGGACTGGCGCGCGCGCGAGGCGTGGCTCAACCGGCATCCGCAGTTCATCGCCCAGGTCGGCGACGCGTCGGTGCATTTCGTGCACCAACGGTCGGAGCGAGCGGATGCCCCGGCCCTCCTCGTGATGCACGGCTGGCCGCACACGTTCGCGCTGCAACTCGAGTTCGCCGACCGGCTGCCCGACTTCCACGTCGTGGTTGCGAGCCTGCCCGGGTTCGCCTTCTCGTCGCCGTATGCAGACGGGCCGATGTCCGAGAAGCGCCTGGCCGCCACGATGCACGCGCTCATGACCGAGGTGCTCGGGTACGAGCGCTACGTCACGTACGGCGAGGATGTCACCGCCAATGTCAGCGACCTGATTGCGGCGCGCTATCCCGACCACATCGCCAGCATCGTGGCGACGCACGCGCACTTCCCGACCATGGACGAGCGCGAGGCGTTGACCGATCCGGCCGAGCGAAAGTTCTTCGCGCAGCTCGCCGAACGGCACGAAACCGATGGCGCTTATGGGCACGTGCAGTCGACCCGGCCCGACACGCTCGCGGTCGCCCTGAACGACTCCCCCGCCGGACTGCTGGCTTGGCTCGTCGAGAAACTCGTGGAGTGGAGCGACACGCCGCCGGGCGATCCTTCGGTCGTCGAACGACGGATCTCGCGCGACCGGATCCTGACGGAGGCGATGATCTACTGGGTCACACAGAGCATCGGGTCGTCGTTTCGTCCGTACTACGAGGGTGCTGACAAGCCCGATCCGATTCCGCCGACCTCTGTGCCTGCGGCCGTGTTCATCCAGCGACACGAGGCCGACTATCCCGAGACGTTGGCGCGTCGCCACTACCGCGACCTGCGAGTGTTCGACCGTCTCTCCGAGGGTGGCCACTTCACCATCGCCGAGGTGCCCGACGAGATGGCGTCGCGGATGCGCGAGTTCGTGCAGTCGATCGGAGTGAGCGAGTGAGCTGACAGTTTCAGCTGCCGGTCGTTGAGTACTCGTCGTTCAGGTAGCTCTCGACCGTGATGAACCCGTCGCCCTGATTGCCGATGGTCACCTCGATCGCCGATCCGGACGCGCTGCGGGGTCGATGGGCGCACGAGTCGATGGGCGCACCAGGTCGACGAGCACTCAGGGTCGATGGGCACACCAGGTCGACGAGCACACCAGGCGCAAGGATCGACACACTGGCTGCCGATTTCGCTCCCGCGCTCGCTCAGCCTGTTGCGCCGTCGACTGGCGCGTGTGCTCGGTCACGCGGTTCGTCGTTGTTCGTCGGGTGGTTCTCGTTGTTCGTCGGGTGGTTCCCGTTGGTCGTCGGGTGGTTCCCGTTGTTCGTGTTGGTCGGCGAGTCGGGTGGGGGATTTCGTGGTGGGCTGCCAGGTGGCGTGGGGGTTGAGCCAGGTGGGGGGTTTGATGTGGGGGACGCCGGCGATCATGCGGATGGTCCAGCCCGAGGTGTCGATGGTGCGGTGGTGGAACCAGCAGAGCAAAACTCCGTTGTCGGGGTGGGTGGGGCCGCCGTGTCGGTCGGGGGTGACGTGGTGGATCTCGGTCCATGCGGCGGGGATGGTGCAGCCGGGGATGATGCAGCC
>DASSBT010000025.1:0-15544 GCA_035698465.1 Agromyces sp.
GGAGCTCTACGACATGGTCTGCGACTTCGCAGACACCGTGGTCGCCCCGCAGTCGTACGAGGCCGACCGCACGCACACCCTGTCGATGGACGTCGTCGCGCAGATGGGCGAGGTGGGCCTGTTCGGCCTGCCGTTCCCCGAGGAGTTCGGCGGACAGGGCGGCGACTACATGGCGCTCTGCCTCGCGATCGAGGCCCTCGGCCGGGTCGACCAGTCGATCGCCATCACCCTCGAGGCCGGCGTCGGGCTCGGAGCGATGCCGATCTTCCGGCACGGCACCGACGAGCAGAAGGCGGAGTACCTGCCCGACCTGGTGGCCGGGCGCGCGCTCGCCGGATTCGGCCTCACCGAGTCCGAGGCGGGCTCCGACGCCGGTGCCACGCGCACGACGGCCGTGCTCGACGGCGACGAATGGGTCATCAACGGCTCGAAGCAGTTCATCACCAACTCGGGCACGCCGATCACGCGGTTCGTCACGGCCACGGCCGTCACGGGTGAGCGCACACGCCCCGACGGCTCCGTCGACAAGGAGCTGTCGACGATCATCGTGCCGAACGGCACACCCGGCTACACCGTCGGCCCCGGCTACGACAAGTCGGGCTGGCGCGCCTCGGACACGCACCCGCTGACCTTCGACGACGTGCGGGTCCCTGCCTCCAACCTGCTCGGTGAGCGGGGCCGCGGCTTCGCCAACTTCCTGCGCACCCTCGACGAGGGCCGCATCGCGATCGCGGCACTGGCGACGGGTGCCGCGCAGGGCTGCCTCGACGAGGCCACGAGCTACGCGAAGACGCGCAACGTGTTCGGCGTGCCGATCGCCTCGCACCAGTACATCGCGTTCACCATCGCGCAGATGCAGACCCGCGTGTACACCTCGCGCCTCGCCTGGCACGACGCAGCCCGACGGGCCGACGCAGGCCTGCCGTTCAAGAAGGAGGCGGCGATGGCCAAGCTCGTCTCGAGCGATGCGGCCATGCTCAACGCCCGCGACGCCACCCAGATCTTCGGCGGCATGGGCTTCATGAACGAGAGCCTCGTCGCCAGGCACTACCGTGACTCGAAGATCCTCGAGATCGGCGAGGGCACGAACGAGGTGCAGCTCATGGTGATCGCTCGCGAGCTCGGAATCGGCTAGGAGGTACGCCATGTCGGATGTTCCCATGCGCGAGGTCGTGCAGCGCGGGCTCTGGTACGAGGAGCTCGAAGAGGGTGTGCGATACCTGCACCGCCCGGGCCGCACCGTGACGGAGGCCGACAACGTGCTCTTCACGACGCTCACGATGAACCCGCAGCCGCTGCATCTCGACGCAGCATGGTCTGCCCGCCAGCCGTTCGGCCGGCCCCTCGTGAACTCGCTGTTCACGCTGTCGACGCTCGTCGGCCAGTCGGTGGGGCAGCTCACGCAGGGCACCCTCGTGGCGAACCTCGGCTTCGGCGCCGTCGCCTTCCCGCACCCGGTGTTCGTCGGCGACACCCTCTACGGCGAGAGCGTCGTCGAGTCGAAGCGCCTCTCGTCGTCACGTCCGGGCGAGGGCGTCGTCACGCTCTCGCACACGGCGCGCAACCAGGATGGAGTGGTGGTCGCCACCGCCTCCCGCACGATGCTCATCTGGACCCGTGACGCGGGGGAGCGGCCCGACACGACCGACGCGACACCGGAGGGCGCAGGGGAGACGAACGGATGACGCATCCGCCGTTCCGCTTCGGTCCTGCGCTCCTCTTCTGCCCGGCCGACCGGCCAGACCGGTTCGAGAAGGCCGCCGAGCGTTCCGATGCGGTGATCCTCGACCTCGAGGATGCCGTCGCGGCAGACGCGAAGCACGCAGCCCGGCTCGCGGTCGTGAGGTCGTCACTCGACCCCGATCGCGTGATCGTACGGGTGAACCCGGCCTCGACGCCCGCGTTCGCCGAGGATGTCGCAGCGCTCGCCGCGACCGACTATCGCACGGTCATGCTGGCCAAGTGCGAGGGCACCGCGGATCTCGTCGACCTCGAGGGGTTCGAGGTGCTCGCGCTCTGCGAGACGGCGCGGGGCGTGCTCGCTGCGACCGAGATCGCGGCGATCCCGAACGTGTCGGGCCTCATGTGGGGTGCAGAAGACCTCGTCGCGTCGCTCGGCGGCTCCTCGAGTCGGCGTGCCGACGGACGCTACCGTGACGTTGCGACGCATGCCAGGTCCCAGGTGCTGCTCGCGGCGGGCGCGCACGGGGTCGCCGCGATCGATGCCGTGCACCTCGAGATCGGCGACCTCGGCGGGCTCCGTGACGAAGCAGAGGATGCCGCGGCGCTCGGCTTCGCGTCGACCGCGTGCATCCACCCCACGCAGGTGCAGGTGGTCCGCGACGCCTACCGGCCGGATGCCGAGCAGCTGGAGTGGGCACGCGCCGTGCTCGCCGAGGCGGCGGGGCGACCGGGGGTCTTCGCGTTCCAGGGCGACATGGTCGACGCCCCGGTGCTGCGGCAGGCCGAGGCCCTGGTGCGACGAGCGGGCGCCTGAGCCACAGCGGCGGCAGCGGCATCCGGCCGTTCAGATCGCGACATCGCGCCGCCGGAACACGAGCCAGCCGATCAGCAGCAGCAGCCCGGCGACGCCGAAGAGCAGCCAGATGCGCCAGTCCCAGCCGTTCGTGAGCGGGTCGGTGTTGAACGCCCAGCTGTATGGCGACCAGTCGTGCAGCCAGCTGAGATCCTCGCCTTGGTTGCCGAGCGCGTTGAGGGCGTATCCGTACACCGCCACACCGGCGCCGGCGCCCAGCGCCCATGCGCGTCGCCCCGTGACGCCGCCGATCGAGATCGCGGCCGCGGCGGAGAGGAACGTGAGCCCCAGGAAAGCCGTCGCCGCCGCCAGCAATGGACCGAGGTCGAGGTCCAGCTCGGCCGGGCCGTTCAGGGCGAGTATCACGACGACGCTCATGGCGGTCAGCCAGAGGAGCTTCACGAGCACCGCGGCCGTGCGTTCGACGAAGAGCTGCCCACGGGTGATGCCGTGGGCCAGGGTGAGCTCGAGCTGCCCGGTCTCCTCGTCGTTGGCGATCGCGCCTGTGCCCCAGCCGACGGCCGCGATCGTGACGAGCACGAAACCCATGAGACCGAAGAACGTCGCCTGTACATAGCCGGGGCCCGTGCCGATCGCGTCGTAGCCGAGGGTCTGAACGAGCTCGGGCGGGAGCGTGTCGATCATCGCCTGCATCTGTCCGTTCCCGCCGAGCGAGGGATACAGCGGCAGGTACAGGAACAGTGCAGCGAGGAGGCCGACGCTCCAACCGGCCAGTCCTCGCCACGAGTCGGCGAGGTTGCGGCGGAAGAGGGGGAGTGTGCGGTTCATCGTGCCGCCTCCCGTCCGTCGTCCGTGGTGGGTTCGGCATCTGGGCCGTAGAACGCGAGCACCGTCTGCTCGAGGTCGGGTTCCTCGATCGTGAGGTCGACGACGTCGAGGCCGGCGATCGCCTTCACGAAGGCGTCCACGTGCGAGTCGAGCGTCGTCACGAACGCCGTCGTGCCTTCGCGATCGGATGCCTCGACCAGCGACCCGACGCCCGGGGTGCGTTCGAGCGCAGGCCTGGCGACAGCGGCATCCGCTTCGGCGACGACGATGCGCACGTGACGCACCGCGCTCTCGCGCAACGCCGCGACCGTGGAGCGGCTGACGATGCGGCCGGAACGCAGGATGGCGACATGGTCGGCAGTCTGCTGCACCTCGCTCAGCACGTGCGAGCTGAGGAACACCGTCTGGCCGTTCTCCTTCGCCTCGCGGAGCATGGCGTGGAACTCCTGCTGCACCAGCGGATCGAGCCCGCTCGTCGGTTCGTCGAGAACCAGGAGCTCGGGCTCGTGCATGAACGCCTGGATGAGCCCGACCTTCTGCTTGTTGCCCTTCGACAGGCTGCGCACCGGCCGGCTGAGGTCGACGCCCAGCCGATCGGCAAGCGAGTCGATGGCGCCGTGGCGCACCGTTCCGGAGATCTCGGCGTAGTGGGCGAGCAGATCGCGGCCGCGCACCCTGCCCTGCAGGTGCAACTCGCCCGGCAGGTAGCCGACGCGGCGGCGAAGGCCGGCCCCGCCTGTGCGCGGCTCCTCTCCGAGCACGCGGAGTTCGCCGCCCGATGGCCGGATGATGTCGAGCAGGAGCCGCATGGTGGTCGTCTTGCCGGCCCCGTTGGGCCCGATCATGCCGAAGACGCTGCCGCGGGGGATGTCGAGGTCGATGCCGTGGAGCGCGGTTCGCGACCCGTAGCGCTTGATGAGGCCACGAGTGGTGACCGCGGCGTTTTGCGAGGTCATTCCAAATCCTTCCGAAGGTCGAACGATCGACGGACGCGAGTCGGGCCCGTCATGGTGAGGTGTCGTTCGCCTGCGCGGGAGGATCGGGATCTTGGTTCGGATTTCCGGGCCCCTTGTCGGAGCGCGGCGTCGTACCGGTGGCGACCGCGCCGTCGAGGGCTGCGGCTGCGGCGTCGAGGATTCTCGTATCGGTGTAGAGCCCGTGCGTGTAGAGCTCGAGCGTCGGCCGTGTCATGCGCCGGATGGCGGCGGCACTCGCGAGTGGCGTGCCCATTGCGCGCCCGAGCTGATCGCGAAGCAGGATGGGGGCGAGGCCGTAGAGCGTGATGAGCAGTGCCCGCATCTCGGGATCGGAGCTCTCGCGCATGGAGCCGTCGGCGACGCCGGCGTCGAGCAGTGCCGCGGTCTCGTGCAGCAGGCGGTCGAAGAGTCGGTTGCCGCCCTCGGTACCGTCGGAGAGCATCATCGCGAAGTAGTCGATACTCGCACCGAAGTGCTCGGGGTGGTCGAGCCATTCGCGCATGGTCTGCGCCATTCCGGGCTCGTCCGCCTTCGCCCTGTCGGCCATCAACTGCTCGACGAGCGACGCGTCGCACGCCGCGCGCAGGCCGTCCTTCGACCCGTAGTGGTGGATCACGAGTGCGGCGGAGACGCCGGCGTCTGCGGCGATCTCGCGCACGCTCGTGCGCTCGAATCCCTGCTTCCCGAATCGCACGACCGCGGCCTCCCGGATGCGGGCGGCGGCCGTCGTGTCCTCGCGTCGAGCTGAACGCATGTTCACCATACTAAACGCGTGTTCAGTCTGAATGCAAGCGTCTCCACCCGTTCGGGGGTCGTCGGCGCGCGCGTGCGGCCGCTTCGGGGGACACTGGGCGCGCCTGCGCAAACGATTCGGTAACAGTTCACGTGGTGTTCCGGGGGACAGGTACCCCGAGGCCGTATTCTCGGAACCAATCCTGGGGAGGAGGAGCGGGTGGCACGACGGCACAGCATCCGCGGCAACGCGGCCAGCGGCACGGGGGTGAGCGGCACGGAGCTGACGATCGCCCAGATGGTCGCGGCATCGGTCGAATCGAACGCGGCGGAGGTCGCGGGGGCGTCCGCGCCGACTCGGCGCGTCGAGACGGTCGAATCGAACACGCTCTCGGGCCCCATCACGGTGCCGGTGCGCATCGGCCTCGGCGAGACCGGGCTCACGGCGCATCCGCTCGCGCTCGGCGGCAGCACGTTCGGCTGGACGCTCGGCGCCGACGAGGCGTTCGCGGTGCTCGATCGCTTCGCGGGAACCGGCGGCGACCTTCTCGACACGGCAGACAGCTACGCTGCGGGGCGCAGCGAATCGATGATCGGCGCGTGGATGGCATCTCGCGGCACACGTGACCGCATGCGGATCATGACGAAGGTCGGCCGTCATCCTGATCACCGGGGCCTCGCCCCGCTCGACATCCGCGTCGCCGTCGACGACTCGTTGCAGCGCCTGCGCACCGACCGTATCGACGTGCTCTTCTTCCATGGCGACGACCCCACGGTTCCGCTCGAAGAGAGCCTCGGCACGGTCGGCGCCCTCGTCGCAGAGGGCAAGGTGTGCTCGGTCGGCGCCTCCGACTTCCCGCCCGAGCGGCTCATCGAGGCGCGGGTGCTCGCCGCCAACGGCCTTCCGCGGTTCGAACTGCTCACCACGCGCTACAACCTGATGGAACGGCGACCGTTCGAGGGCGCCACCGAACTGGTGGCGCGCGCGCAAGGGCTCGGCGTGCTGCCGTACTTCGCGCTCGCCAACGGCTTCCTCGGCGGCCAGGTGCGCCGGCGCGCAGAAGTGCGTCACGATGCCCGTGGGGCGCGACTCGCCCGTCATCTCGGTCGCCGCGGGCACCGGGTGCTGGCGGCTCTCGACGAGATCGCCTTCGCACACGGCGTGGCGCCCGCCACGATCGCCCTCGCCTGGCTTCTCGCGAAGCCGACGATCGTGGCGCCGGTCGCGAGCGCGACGAGGCCCGACCAGGTCGAGGCGCTCCTCGCCGCGGCATCCGTCGACCTGCATCGATCCGAGCTCGTCGAACTCGATCGCGTCTCCGCCTGACGGCGTCGCGGGGACTCCCGATCGTTTCCGTTCGTTTCCACGGAGGGCCGCTCACGGGCGCCGCGGTGGCATAGGCTGGTCGGGATGAACGGCGCCGTCGACCTCCCACTCGGCCAGGCCGAACTCTCCTTCACAGCAGCGGGCGACGCGCGGGTTCGGCGCAGTGTGCTCCCTTCGGGCGTGCGAGTCCTGAGCGAGCAGGTGCCGGGCAGTCGCAGTGTGACGGTCGGGTTCTGGGTCGCCGTCGGCTCGCGCGACGAGCAGCATGCCGATGCGCGGCATCCGGCCACCTATGGCTCTACGCACTTCCTCGAGCACCTGCTGTTCAAGGGCACGACGACGCGTTCCGCACTCGATATCGCCATCTCCTTCGACGCGGTCGGTGGTGAGCACAACGCGCTCACCGCGAAGGAGTACACCTGCTACTACGCGAAGGTGCAAGACCGAGACCTGCCGATGGCGATCGGCGTGCTGACCGACATGTTCACGTCGTCCCTCCTCGATCCGGTGGAGTTCGACAACGAGCGCGGCGTCATCCTCGAGGAGCTCTCGATGGCGGGCGACGATCCGGCGGATGTCGCGAACGAGCGGTTCTTCGAAGCCGTGCTGGGCGAGCATCCGCTCGGCCGGCCGATCGGCGGCAGTCCCGAGACGATCCGGGCGGCCACCCGTGAGGCCGTCTGGTCGCACTATCGAACCAACTACCGGCCGCAGGACCTCGTCGTCACCGTGGCGGGCGCCGTCGACCACGACGTGCTCGTCGCCGAGCTCCAGCATGCGCTGACGCTCGCTGGATGGGACCTCTCGATCGCGGCCGCCCCCGTCGAACGGCGTTCGGTCGAGCCCGCACCACTGGCCCCAGGGCCGGGGCTCACGGTCGTGGAACGCCCCACCGAGCAGGTCAACCTGTTGCTCGGCGTGCCCGGCCTCGTCGCGACCGACGAGCGCCGCCCGACCATGAGCGTGCTCAATGCGATCTTCGGCTCCGGCATGTCGTCGCGGCTGTTCCAGCAGGTGCGCGAACGCCGTGGCCTCGCCTATGCGGTCTACTCGTTCGCGCCCGGATACTCCGACGCCGGGCTCTTCGGCATGTACGCCGGATGCGCCCCCGCGAAGGCCGGAACCGTCGCCGCCCTCCTGCGCACCGAGCTCGAGCGCGTCGCCGAGCACGGGGTCACCGTCGACGAGCTGCGACGGGCGTCGGGCCAGCTCGCGGGCGCGTCGGCGCTCGCACTCGAAGACTCCGATACCCGGATGTCGCGGCTGGGCCGTGCCGAGCTCACGCTCGGCGAGTTCGCCGACCTCGATGAGGCCCTCCGGCGCATCGCACTCGTCACCGCCGACGACGTGCAGGCGTTGGCCGGCGACCTCGTCTCCCGGCCGTTCTCGCTCGTCGCCGTCGGGGCGACCGGCGAGGCGGCCTTCCAAGGTGTGGTCGAAGAGACCACGCCGCGCATCGACGTCGCCTGACCGCGACTCCAGACGAGCAGTAGGAACGTAGCCAGTGCCTCATCATCTCTATCTCGTACGCCATGGCGAGCAACTCGACGCCGAGCACGGCATGCCCGACGGCCCACTCTCGCCGCGCGGCCGGCGTCAGGCGGAACTGCTCGCCGAACGGCTGGGGGGCGTGCCGTTCGACCACGCCTGGCATTCGCCGCTCCAGCGGGCGGCCGAGACGACGGCGATCATCGCGGCGAAGATGCCCGCACTTCGGCCCGAGCCGTCCGCCCTGTTGTTCGATTGCATCCCGTCGGGTCCTGCGCCCGAGACGCCGAAGGCATACGACCCCTTCTTCGGCTCGGTGACCGAGGCCGAGATCGAGGCCGGCAGTGCGCAGATGGCCGACGCGGCCGCCGAATTCCTGCGGTCCCACCGCGAAGACCGGCACGACCTGCTCATCACGCACAACTTCGTGATCGCGTGGTTCGTGCGCGAGGTGCTCGGCGCGCCCGACTGGCGATGGGTCTCGATCAATCAGGCGAACTGCGGCCTCACGGTGCTCACCCAGAAGCCGGGTCGACCGTGGAGCCTCGTGGTGCACAACGACCTGTCGCACCTGCCCGCCGAACTGCGCACGGGGCTGCCAGAGCCCTACACGGTGTGAGCCGAAGGTTCAGCGGGCGAGCCGCTTGCCGTACCAATTCGTCGCGTTGGGGTTGGCGTTGTACGGCGCGACCTCAGTGAAGCCGCTCGAGCGGTAGAGGCCCCCGGCCGCCTCGAGGCTGGCGTTCGTGTCGAGCACGACCTCGTCGGCACCGAAATCGGCGGCACGTCGCTCGAGTTCCTCGAGGAGCCGGCGTCCGGCGCCGCGCCCGCGGCTCGCCGGCGTCAGCCACAGGTGCTTGATCTCATAGCGCGTCTCGAGGGTGACGGGATTCGGCTCGATACGCCGCACCCCGCCGCATCCGATCACCCCGTCGTCGTCGACGACGAGGAGGAACACGCCCGCGGGGGGAGTGAACGCGGCGGCGGTCGGATAGCTGGGCCGGTACTCGCCCTGCGCCGTCGGGAAACCGGCCGCTCGCTCGGCGAAGTAGGCGTCGAGCAGTTCGAGTGCTTCGGTACTGGTGACATCGGCGGCCCGGAATCGCATGGATGCCAGCCTATTCGGCCGTTGGTAGGGTGAAGCACGTGACGATACGGGTCGCCGTGGCCGGATCCACGGGCAAGATGGGTCGGTTGGCGATCCGCCTCATCGAGGCATCCGACGATCTCGAACTGCACGCGGCGCTGCACTCGCGTTCGAACCTCGACGAGATGCTCGGCGCGGATGTCGCGCTCGACGTCACGCACCCCGGCGCGAGCGCCGGCATCGTCGAGTTCGCGACGGGCGCTGGCATCCCCATCGTCGTCGGCACCTCGGGGTGGTCGAACGACCGCATCGCCGAGATCGCGACGTTCATGCGCGGTCACGACGACGCCGGCGCCGTGCTCTTCATTCCGAACTTCTCCGTCGGCAGCGTGCTCGGCACTGCGTTCGCCGCGCTGGCGGCGCGATTCTTCGATTCGATCGAGATCGTCGAGGCGCACCATGCGGGCAAGGTCGATTCGCCGTCGGGCACCGCAGTGCGCACTGCCGAGCTCATCGGCGGTGCTCGCGGTGACGCCGGTCCGGTGGCTGCGCCGCACGCCGACCAGCGCGCGCGAGGGCAACTGGTGTCTGGCGTTCCCGTGCACAGCCTGCGACTGTCGGGCGTGCTGGCCGAACAGCGTGTCATCCTCGGCGGCGACGGCGAGACGCTCACGATCTCGCATTCGACGATCTCGTCGTCGGCGTACGAGCAGGGCATCCTCCTCGCGCTGCGCCGCGCCCCCGATGCGAAGGGCGTCGTCGTCGGGCTCGACGCGCTGCTCGACCTCGGACTCCCCGGCGCCACCGCATGACGGCCAGGGCCGGCGCCATCGTCATGGCCGTGCTACTCGCGATCTACCTCGCGCTCGTCGGCTGGCGCGCCGTGCAGTTCGTCGCCACGGGGGAGCCCGTGGCGGTCGCGATGGGCATCGCGCTGATCGTGCTGCCGATCATCGCGGCGTGGGCGCTCTGGCGCGAGTTGATGTTCGGCGTGCGCTCGCAGGCGCTCGTCAAGCGGCTCGAAGGGGAGGGCGCGCTCGACCTCGGAATCCCGCACCGGCCGAGTGGTCGTCCAGATCGCGGCGCAGCGGATGCCGCATTCAGCCGGTTCCGGGCGGCCGCAGAGGCCGAGCCCGACTCATGGCGCGCATGGCTGCGCCTCGGCCTGGCCTACGACGCCGCCGGCGATCGGCGACGAGCCCGCGGCGCGGTGCGGCGGGCGATCACGCTCGAGCGCGCGGAGCGCTGAGCATCGCGTCGAGGGCCGACTCCACGGTGACGTGGTCGAAGCGGAACCCGTCGTCGATGAGTCGTTGCGGCCGCAGTTTCTGGCTCGAGAGCAGCAGGTCGTCGGCGGCGCGACCGAGCGCGAGTTCGAGCATCCGCTCGGGCACGGTGAGCGCGTAGGGCCGGTGCAACCGCTCGGCCATCGCGTTCATGACCCGGTCGGCCGTCGCGGGCGTCGGCCCTGCAAGGTTCACGGGGCCCGAGACGGCGGATCCGAGCAGGTGCACGATGGCGCCCACCTCATCACCGAGCGCGATCCAGGGCCAGTGCTGCCCGCCGGTGCCGAGCCGGCCCGACAGGCCGAATCTGGTGAGCAGCTCGACCCGGTGCATCGGGCCGCCGTGTCCGACCACGACGCCGCTGCGGAACACCACCACGCGCGTGGCATCGGGCACGAGCATGGCCGCCTTCTCCCAACGACCGACCATGTCGGGAAAGAAACCGGAGCCGGCGCTGCAGAACTCGGTGAGCAGCTCGCCCGGCCGATCGCCGTAGTAGCCCGCCGCCGAGGCACTGAGGAAGACCGCGGGCGGGTGCCGCGCCTTGTTCATCGCGTCGACGAGGGTGCGCGTCGCGGTGACCCGCGAGTCCACGATCTCGCCCCGGTACGTCTTGGTCCATGGCAGGCGGGTGAGCGAGGCGCCCGAGAGGTTCACGACCGCGTCGACGCGGTCCATGACCGTGAAGTCGATGATGCCCGATGCCGGCGACCACGATGCCTCGTCGGTGCCCTGTGCCCGGCGTCGCACGAGGCGCACGACCTCATGGCCCTCGCCGGTCAACCGATCGACGAGCGCGGATCCGATGAAGCCGGATGCGCCGGCGACGAGCACGTGCACGGTCAGGCGAGCTCGGCTTCGATCGTGATCGAGATGCCGGTGAGGGCCTGCGAGATCGGGCAGTTCACCCTCGCGTCCTCGGCGAAGGCCTCGAACTCCTCTTCGGTGAGGCCGGGTACTCGAGCGCTCACGAGCAGGTGGCTGCCGAGCACGCCCCGGCCGGCCTCGAACGTGACAGCCGCAGTCGTCTGGATGCTCTCGGGGGTGTGCCCGGCACGGGCCAACGCCCCCGACAACGCCATCGAGAAGCACGCGGAGTGCGCGGCGGCCAGCAGCTCTTCGGGGTTCGTGGTGCCGGCTTCGCCCTCGGAGCGAGCCTTCCAGTTCACGGCGAACTCGGCGAGTCCCGACGAATCGAGTCGGGTGGTGCCGGTGCCCTCCGTGAGGCTGCCCGTCCAGACGGTGGTGGATTCGCTTGTGACTGCCATGGATACTCCTCCTCGAGCCGGACTCTCAGCCTAGCCCGCGGCATGGCGGGCGCGTCAGGGCTCGGCACGACCGAGCCGGGGTTACCATCGACCCGATGGCCGAGACGATCACCACCCCATATGAAGACCTCCTGCGCGATGTGCTCGAACACGGCTCGCGCAAGACCGACCGCACAGGCACCGGCACGACGAGCGTGTTCGGCCGGCAGTTGCGTTTCGACCTCTCGCAGGGCTTCCCACTCGTCACCACCAAGTCCGTGCACTTCAAGTCGATCGCGTATGAGCTGCTCTGGTTCCTGCGGGGCTCGTCGAACGTGGGCTGGCTCCGCGAGCACGGCGTCAGCATCTGGGACGAGTGGGCGGATGCCGCGGGGGAGCTCGGCCCCGTCTACGGCGTGCAGTGGCGCTCCTGGCCGACGCCCTCCGGCGAGACGATCGACCAGATCTCGCAGGTCGTCGAGCAGATCCGCACCAACCCCGACTCGCGCCGGCTCATCGTCTCGGCGTGGAATCCCGCCGACATCCCCGACATGGCGCTCGCGCCGTGCCATGCGCTCTTCCAGTTCTACGTCGCCGACGGCAGGCTCTCGTGCCAGCTCTACCAGCGCAGCGCCGACCTCTTCCTCGGGGTGCCGTTCAACATCGCGTCCTACGCGCTGCTCACGCACATGATCGCGGCGCAGACCGGCCTCGAGGTCGGTGACTTCGTGTGGACGGGTGGCGACTGCCACATCTACGACAACCACCTCGAGCAGGTGCGCCTCCAGCTCGAGCGGGAGCCGTTCGCACCGCCCACGTTGCGCCTCGCCCGAACGCCCGAGACGATCTTCGACTACCAGTACGAGGACTTCGTCGTGGAGGGCTACGAGCACCACCCGGCGATCCGCGGCGCTGTCGCGGTATGACCCGAGCGGATGCCGCAGGGCCCGCGATCGGGCTCATCTGGGCGGAGGCCGAGGGTCGAGTGATCGGCCGCGACGGCGGTATGCCGTGGCACGTGCCCGAAGACCTTGCGCACTTCAAGGCCGTGACGCTCGGCGCACCCGTGGTGATGGGACGCAAGACCTGGGAGTCGCTGCCGCCGCGGTTCCGGCCGCTGCCCGGCCGGCGGAACATCGTCGTGACGAGGCAGGCCGGCTGGTCGGCCCAGGGCGCGGACGTCGCGGCATCCGTCGACGACGCGCTCGCGCTGGCCGCCTCTGCCGCTGTGGCCTCTGCCGCTGTGGCCCCTGCAGTTGTCGGCGACCCTGACGGTCGCGGATGGGTCTGGGTCATCGGCGGCGCCGAGCTCTTCGACGCCACGATCGCGCGCGCCGATCGGCTCGAGGTCACCGAACTCCGCCACGACGCCGAGGCGTTCGCCGCGGCATCCGGCGACGCACTGGCCCCCGCAATCGACCCGGCGCGCTTCGCCATCTCTGCCGTCGACCCGGCCGGCGGCTGGCACACCTCGCGCAGCGGCATCCGCTACCGCTTCCTCACCTACACCCGCGCCTGACCCCGCCCGTCGGCTGTGCGAGTCGGCGGCCGATCACGGCAACGCGCGGTCCGAGGTCCGGCGTGTCGCTCGAATCATCCGCTGACTCGCAGGACGCGAGCCTGCGGAGCGGGCCAGACGAACTGCCTGCGACTCGTCCTCCCCACCGTGGCCACTCGACGGTATCCGCCACAGGCCGGGCACATGCGCGCTCAGCGCCCGATCGCGCTGCGGCAGTGTCACAAGCATGCGTGTCGACACGTTTCTCATCCAACAGGGCTGTACCGATCTCGGCGGCGTCGTCCGGACGCGAGATCTGACGGCAGGCGGTGTCTCACGTCACTCGCTTGCCACGGCGGTGCGTCGTGGCGACCTCATCCGCCTGCGCGAGGGCGTGTACGTGCACCCCGACACGTCGGACGACATTCGCACCGCCGTACTGCATGGGGGAGTCCTGGGATGTCTCAGCCGCGCGAACGAGGCCGGTCTCTGGATCCTCGAAGAACCGTCGACCCTTCACGTGGCGCTGCCGAAGAATGGTCACTTCAGGGAGTACGCCCATGAGTCTCAGGGCGACGCGAGGAAGGGCGACAAGGGAAATGGCGCCGCCGGGAGCGGCGGCGCGGGGAATGGTGACGTGGGGAAGGGCAACGCAGGGAAGCGGGTGGCTGAGGACGGTGCCACCGGCGAGGGCTGCATGTGCAGCCTGCACTGGGGCGACATGAGGGCGCACGGAGGGATGCAGGCGCTTCCCGAGGCTCTTGCGGCGATGCTCCTATGTCTCGGGGAGGAGCACTTCTTCGTCGCGCTCGAGTCGGCGATGAAGAAGCGACTCATCGATTCCCCACAGCTTGCCCGCCTCCGTACCCGAATCTCGAAGAAGCACCGCTGGCTCGTCGAGTTCGCGCGCTGGAATGCCGACAGTGGACTCGAGTCACTCCTGAGGCTTCGCCTCCGCTCACTTGGCCTCTCGCTCGCCTCCCAGGTGAAGGTTCCCGGGGTGGGCCTGGTGGACTTCGTTCTCGGCGATCGGCTGATCATCGAAGTTGACGGCAAGCCAAATCACGTCGGCGTGAGCGAACGGCACAAGGACCTCGTGCGCGACGTCGTTGCCGCTGCACATGGCTTCGACACCCTGCGATTCGACTACGCATTGGTGATCCACGACTGGGAAATCGTCGAAGCGGCGATTCTCGCGAAGGTGGAACTCGGACTGCATCGACGCCTGCGAGTCAGCGGACGATACCAGCGCCGCGCCGTCGAGTGACGGCGAGCCCTCCCGATCATCCGCTGACTCGCAGGGGACTGCGGCAGTGGGCGCGATGCGGGCGGGCGAACCTATAGCCTTGAGTGCGTGACTCACGACAACCCCTTCGGCCAGGTGCTCGTCGCGCTCGTCACGCCGATGACGGCAGACGGCGAGGTCGATTGGCCCGGGGTCGAGAAGCACGTCGACGACGTCATCGCCGCGGGGGCCGACGGCATCGTGGTCACGGGCACCACCGGCGAAACGTCCACGCTCACCGACCCCGAGAAGATCCGCCTCGTCGAGGTCGGCAAAGACGTCGCATCGGGTCGCGCGAAGATCATCACGGGTGGCGGCTCGAACGAGACGGCCCACGCGATCGAGCTCTACCAGCACAGCCAGCAGGCCGGCGCCGACGGCATCATGATCGTCACGCCGTACTACAACAAGCCGACGCAGGCGGGCATCCTCACGCACTTCCGGCTCGTCGCCGATGCGACCGACCTCCCGGTCATCCTCTATGACATCCCCGGGCGCACGGGCGTGCCGATCAGGTACGAGACGATCCTGCGGCTCGCGAAGCATCCGAACATCCTCGCCGTGAAAGATGCCAAAGGCGATTTCTCCGAGGTCAGCCGGGTGCTGAACCAGACCGACCTGATGTACTTCTCCGGCGATGATGCGAACGTGCTGCCGCACCTCGCGATCGGCGCAACCGGGCTCATCGGCGTGACCGCCAACATCGCGCCCGCACCGTACCGACAGATCATCGACGCCGTGAACGCCGGCGACCTGAAGACGGCGACGGCCGCCCACCAGCAGCTCGAACCACTCGTGCGAGCAGCCATGACGCATGTGCCCGGCACGGTCGCCGTGAAGTACATCCTGCACGGCCTCGGCCGCATCGGGAGCCCCCGGGTGCGCCTGCCGCTGGTCGGTCCCGAGGAGTGGGAGGCCGCGCTCATCGAGGATGAGATCGACCTCGTCCAGGGCATTGCGGGTGTCGACTTCCAGAACTTCCGTCCCGACCGCAACGCCGCCGCCGGCGGCGCGCTGCCGAAGGTCGCGGGCACCACACGCTGAACGCGGGCCGAGGCATCCGCCGGAACGGCCGCTTGAAACTGAACACCGCAACGTAAGGAGGGCCCATGCCCGACACTGTCATCGATCCTGCCCCGCTCGAACCGGGCACGCTCCGCATCATCCCGATCGGCGGACTCGGCGAGGTCGGCCGCAACATGACGAGCTACGAGATCGACGGCAAGATCCTCATCGTCGACTGCGGCGTGCTCTTCCCCGAGGAGCACCAGCCGGGCGTCGACCTGATCCTG
>DASSBT010000026.1:0-11085 GCA_035698465.1 Agromyces sp.
GCGCGCTTGCGCACCGCGGCGCGGAACCACGCGGCATCCGGAAGCCGGGCCAGGAAGGTGCCCGCGATGATCGTGATGAGCACGTATGCGGTGGCGAGCGGCGCGAGCTCGGGCGCTGCGCCCGCGCCCACCGCGAGCCCGGCGATGACGATCGAGAACTCGCCACGCGGCACCAGTGAGAGGCCGGCGCGCCATTGGCCGAGCGTGCCCACGCCGGCGCGGCGTGCGGCGAACGCGCCCGTCATGAGCTTGGTCAGGATCGTCAGTGCGGCGAGCCCGAGCGCTGCCGGCAGCATCGCGAGGAGTGCCGACGAGTCGGTCGTGAGCCCGAAGAACAGGAAGAATGTCGCCGCGAACAGGTCGCGGAGCGGCGTCAGTACCTGGCTGGCGTTCGCCGCGACCCGCCCTGAGAGGGCGATGCCCACCAGGAATGCGCCGACGGCGGCCGACACGCCGACCTGCGCCGCGAGCCCGGCGACCAGCATCGTCAGGCCGAGCACGCCGAGCAGCAGGGGTTCGAACTCGTCGGCGGGGAACAGCCGTGAGACGACGTGACCGTGCCGCAGTGCGATGTAGAGGATGACGCCCACGACGGTGACCGCGATCGCCACCGAGATCGCACCCTGCAACAGGCTGAGGCCCACGACGAGTGCCGAGAGCACCGGAAGGTAGAACGCCATCGCGAGGTCTTCGATCACGAGCACCGCGAGGATCGCCGGGGTCTCGCGGTTCGACAGGCGACCGAGATCCCGAAGGAGCTTGGCGATCACCCCCGACGATGACACCCAGGTGACGCCCGCGAGTGCCACTGCGGCGATCGGCCCCCAGCCGAGCAGCAGGGCGAGCGCGGCGCCGGGAAGCGCGTTGAGTGCGGCGTCGACCAGGCCTGCGGTGCGCGCCGAGGTGAGGCTCTCGAAGAGCTCGGACGCGGTGTACTCGAGTCCGAGGAGTGCGAGCAGCAGGATGACGCCGATCTCCGCCCCGGTCTCGAGGAACTCGGAACTCGCATCGAGCGGGATGATGCCGCCGTCGCCGAAGGCGAGGCCGATGACGAGGTAGAACGGGATCGGCGAGATGCCGATGAGGAGCGATAGTCGCCCGAGAAGGCTCATGCCGAGAAGCAGCGCGCCGACTTCGATGAGGAGCAGCGTGGTCTCGTGCATGGGCCCCGCCTCAGTCTGGGCCGTTGGAGAGCAGGCGAGCTACTCCATCGAGTCCTTCACGGGTACCGACAGCTACGATGACATCGCCCGCGCGCAGCATCTCAGCCGGCGTCGGGGACGGGATGATCGCCGCATCGCGGACGATCGCGACGATGGACGCGTGCGTGCGCGTGCGTGCCTTCGTGTCGCCGAGTGCGCGATTCAGGTAGGGCGAGTCGGTCGGCAACGCGATCTGCTCGGTGAAGAGCCCCGCGGTCTCATCGCTGAGGCTGGTGAGCCTCGAGAGCATGACGGATGCCCCGAGCACGTCGGCCAGCGCGGCCGCCTCGTCGTCGTTCAGCGGAATGCTGTCACGGCAGGCATCCGGATCTTCGACGTCGAAGATGCCGAGGTCGCGCTCGCCGTCACGATGCGAGACGACGCTGACCCGGCGACCACCCTCGGTGATGAGGTCGTGACGCATGCCGATGCCAGGCAGGTCGACCCTCTCGATACGAATTCCCACGTTCGCTATCGTAACCCGCCTACGGCAGTGCCCGGCCGACCTCCGTGGTCATCTCGAGTACGGGCGTGCCGCCGTCGTCGACGAGCGTGAACGTGGGCCTCACCGACGAAAGCTCGGCGAGCGAGGTGAGATGCGTGCCCCCGCACGGGATGCGAGCGGTGCCGTCTGGCAGTTCGCATACCCACGCGCGGCGGTCGGTGAGCAGTTCGCCGTCGCGCTCGACGCGCACGGCGGCGCCGGACGCGACCCACCGATCGAGCTGGTCGGCGACGGCGCGGTCGAGGCCGTCGAGGCTCGCGATGAGCGACGCGGTGTCGAAGCCCGCCCTGCGCAGTGACTTGTTCAGCCGATAGCGGTCGACTGAGCCGTTCGGGACGATGCGCGATGACGCGATGGCGAGCCCATCGAAGTCGGGGCTGCCGAGCGCATCTTCGCGAGCGGGCTTCGACCAGCGGTCGGCGAGCGCACGGTTCAGTGCGAGCGATGCGAGATGGCAGGCGGTGTGGCCCGCCGACAGCGCGTGCCGAGTCGCGGCATCCGCTTCGATGCGGACTTCGTCGCCCTCGGCGACGGACGCGTCTGCGTCGATGAGATGGGCGACGTGGAACGACCATCCCGCTGTGCCCTTGCGTACCGGGATGTCGGCACCGAGGTGCAGTGATTCGCCGTCGGTGGCGGCGAGCACCGCATCATGCACGACGTAGGTCTCGTCGTCCGCCTGCAGCGTGCCGACGTCGGCGGGCTGGTCGGGCCATGCGGCGTCGACGGGGTGGAAGCAGGTCGCCTCGGTGATCACGGCGAGGCGACCATCGGTGGCGGATGCCACGTGCAGCACGCGGCTCGTCGTGTCGAGTGCGCCGGCGGGGTAGAGGACTTCGGTGTCGCGAGAGGGCAGCGTCATTCCGCGATCACGCGCCGTCTGAGCGACCGAGGATGTTCATCGGGATCGCCAGGGCGATCGACGCGCAGATGATGCCGCCGAAGAAGGTGACCGCCTCGAATCCCGGCAGGCTCACCGAGATGCCCATGAGCCATAGGCCGAACACGAAGATGCCCATGGAGATGAGAAAAGCGACGACGTTCACGAGGGACCTCCAGATGCGAATGCGGCGGGCTGCGCCGTGCCGTCAGTCTACTGGCCCGGCACATCGGGCCCGACTCAGGTCTCGAGCTGCCCGAGCCAGGCCGTGGCGACCGTCGAGTGCGCGGACTCGGCGTCGGAGGGGTGGAAGATTCCCGCGAGCACGTCGCGGTAGAGGCGGCCGAGCTCGGAGCCGGCGAAGTAGGTCGAACCGCCCGAGACGCGCACGGCCTGGTCGACGATGTGCTTCGCGGTCTCGGTGGCCCGCACCTTCACGCCCGAGAGCTTCGCGAACCAGAACCGGCCGTGGTCGACGAGCCCGTCGAGGTCGCGGGCGATCGCGATCAGCTGCGGCTCGATCCCGTCGTGCGCGAGCGCGGCATCGGCGACCCGCCATCGGATGTCGGGGTCTTGTGCAAGGGTGCGGCCGTCGTTCTTGAAGGACGTGCGTCGGTGTGCGGCGGCGACGGCGAGTTCGAGTGCACGACCGCCGATGCCCGCATAGACGGAGGCGAGCAGCAGCTCGAAGGCGGCGAAGATGCCGAAGATGAACGGATCGGCGTTCGGTCCGGGGTCGAGCCGGCGCACGATGCGGTCGGATGCCGCGAACGCGCCGTCGAGCACCGTCGTGCGACTCTGGCTCGCGCGCATCCCCATCGTGTCCCAATCGTCGAGGATCCGGATGTCGGGGTCTTCGCGATCGATGAAGCCGTACACGATCTTCGGTGCGTCGGGCGATGCGGAGTCGAGGCCCATGGTGCCGAGACGGGTCCATGCGGGCGAGAGCGAGGTGAAGATCTTGCGGCCGGTGTAGCGGTAGCCGCCACCGGGCTGCGGCTCGGCGACCGTACGCGAACCGAACAGCATGAGGTCGTTGCCGGCCTCGCTGATGCCGAAGCCGAAGATCTCGCCGGCCGCGGCCTCGCGCAGGACGAACTCGAGCGAGTCGTCGCCACGGTCGCGGAGGATCTTCGCGACACCGGTCCACACGAGGTGCATGTTGACCGCGAGCGCGGTCGACGGTGCTGCGCCCGCGAGCCGCATCTGCGCGCGCACCGCGTCGTCGAACCCCCACCCCAGTCCGCCGAGCTCCTCGGGCACGAATGCCGTCAGGTATCCCACCTCGCGCAGGTCGGCGAGGTCCTCATCGAAGAACGCGTTGTCGCGATCGTAGGCCGCGGCACGCTCGCGGATACGCTCGAGGAGGTCGTCGGTCAGCAGAGTCTCTGGCGTCGCGCTCACGACGCCAGACTACGCCCGGGGGCCCTCGCTCCGGGAAGCATCGGCGCCGGATGCCGCGGGGTCGGACACCACAGGGCCGGATGCCTCGGGGTCGGACACCACAGGTCCGGATGCCTCGGGGCCGGCCTGCACGCCCCGTCGCCGACCGCGCCCGGCGAGCACCGCGATCACGACGATGATCGCCCCGACCACGAGGGCGACGCCGAGCCACGGCAGCAGCACGCCGAACAGCACGCCGAGCCACGCCGCGAAGCCCATCAGCGCATTCCAGCCGGCCACCACACCGCTCCAGAAGTCGTCGGGCACGGGGTCGGGCGCGACCGCCTCGGTGACGAGCTCGACAGTGATCGTCGAGAAGTCGACCTGGTCGACGAGCCAGTCGCGCTGCTGGGTGAGGCTGTCGAGCTCGGCCTGGCGGGTCGTGAGCTCCGACTCGATCGCGATGAGGTCGGTGATCGACGTCGCGGTGGCGAGTAGGTCGCGCAGGCGATAGGTCGAGGCCGTCAGCGCGTCGACGCGCGCATCGAGATCCTGACGTTGCTGGGTGACATCCGATGCGTTCATCGAGACCGAGTTCACGACGCCGAGCAGGCGGAGCTCGTCGACGAACGCGTCGAGCTCGTCGGACGGGATGCGCAGGGTGAGCGACGCGCTGGGCGGCTGCGAGTCGGTGCCCGGCGTCTCGGTGCGGCTGTCAACGCGGCCGCCAGACCGCTCGGCGAGTTCGGCGGCCTCTTCGGCGGCGTCGACCGGCTCGTCGACGGTGATCGAGATCCATCCGGTCGTGATGACGCTGCGCTCGGCGAGCGGTGCGTCTGCGCTGCCGCCGGCGGCATCCTCGGCGACCTGGCCCTCGAACGTCTGGGCCTCGGGGGCGACCTCGCTCGACGGCTGCTGCATCGCCGGCGAGCCGGAGTCGGAGGCGCCGCCCATCGAGCAGCCGGCGAGGAGCAGGGCGGTGATCGCGGCCGCTGCCGCCGCAGGTGCGAGTCGTCTCATGCGCTCACTGTATTGCCGAGCGGGAATGCGATGTCTGGAGCGGTGCTGGGAGTCCGGTCACGATCGGATTGCGCTTCGCTGTGAATCGCGGGCCGCCCACAACGAACCGACTTCCGCGCTCGTTCAGTCCGCTCCCTGAGCCGCAGTCCGCTCCCTGAGCCCGTCGAAGGGAGCCCGATCCCTGAGCCCTCAGTCCAGGTCGGGATCGCGCCCCGTGCGCTCACCCGACTCGAGCGTGGCGATCGCAGCCAGGTCGTCGGGATCGAGCGCGAAGTCGAACACGTCGAGGTTCTCGCGGATCCGCTCGGGCGAGGAGGCCTTCGGGATCACCAGGTTCCCGAGCTCGATGTGCCAGCGCAGCACGATCTGGGCCGGCGTGCGGCCGTGCGTGTCGGCGAGGTCGTCGAGCAGCGGCGTGCCGAGCACACGGCCGCGGGCGAGCGGCGACCACGCCTCGGTGCGGATGTCACGGGCCTCGTCGAACTCGCGAAGCGCGGTCTGCGGCAGCCACGGGTGCAGTTCGACCTGGTTCACGACGGGTGCGACGCCTGTCTCGTCGATGAGGCGCTGGATGTGGTGCTCGTGGAAGTTCGAGACGCCGATCGAGCGAACGCGCCCCTCCTCCTGCAGGCGGATGAGCGCCCGCCAGCTGTCGACGTAGCGATCGGTCGACGGAACAGGCCAGTGGATGAGGTAGAGGTCGAGCACGTCGAGCCCGAGCCGTGCCATCGACAGGTCGAAGGCACGCAGGGTGGGGTCGTAGCCGTTGTCGTCCTTCCACACCTTGGTGGTGACGAACAGCTCCTCGCGTGGCACGGACGCCTCGCGTACCGCGCGACCCACACCTTCTTCATTGCCGTAGAGCGCGGCGGTGTCGAGGCGGCGGTATCCGATGTCGATCGCCGCGCGGCAGAGGCGTGTGGCATCGGCCGACGGCACCTTGTAGGTCCCGTAGCCGAGCTGCGGGATGGTGGCGCCGTCGTCGAGCGACAGGCGCGGGGCGGGAGTGAGTGGCTGCGGCATCCGTGTTGCTCCTTCTCTCTCGGGGCCTAACTGGGTTGCAGCGGCACCGGTTCGGTATCGGGAATCGGGCTCACGTCACGGCCCCGCAGGTCGGGGTGCCATCGCCGGCCGAGCACGGGTACGAGGAATCCGAGGAAGGCCAGCGCCGACGCCGCCCAGAACGCGCCCTGTGCGCCGTACCCGTCGATGAGGAATCCGGCGGCCGCGGAGCCGAGGGCGGCACCGATGAGCTGGCCGGTGCCCACCCAGCCGTACGCCTCTGCGGTGTCGGAGAATTTCACGCTGGCCGAGACCATCGTGAAGAGCACGGCGAGGGCCGGGGCGATGCCGATGCCCGCGATGAAGAGCGTGATCGAGAGCCACCAGAAGTCCATGACGAACGCGGCCAGTGCGGTGCCGGCGAACACGATGAACATGCGGCGGGCCGTCGACCACGGGCCGATCGGCACATGGCCGAGGAAGAGGCCACCGGCGAGGCTGCCGACCGCGAAGATCGCCAGCACGATGCCCGCCTCTGCGCCGTCGTGGCCGAAGACCGCGACGACCCCGGCCTCGATCGCCGCAGCCGCGCCGATGAGGAGGAAGCCCACGATCGTCGCGAGCATGACGGGCGGTCGAAGCAACACCGCTCCGAGCCGGCGCCTGGAACGGGGGATACGCACTCGCCCGAGCTCGGGCGAGGAGATGAACCAGATGCCGCCCGCGACCATCATGGCCGCGGCGAGCAGGACGCCCCAGACCGTGCCGATCTGCGTCGAGACGAAGGCGGTGACGACCGGGCCGACGACCCAGATGATCTCCTGTGCCGAGGCGTCGAGCGAGAACAGCGGGGTGAGCTGGTGCGAGTTCACCATCTTCGGATAGATCGTGCGCACGGCCGGCTGCACGGGCGGCGTCGAGAGCCCCGCGATGAGGCCGATGGCCATGAACAGGGGCACGGTGAGCGGGAGCACGCCGATCGCGACGACCGCGCTGACGCAGATGACCAGCGTGGTGATCAGCACAGGGCGCATGCCGAGGCGGCCCATCAGGCGGCTCGTGAGCGGGCCTGCGACTGCCTGGCCGATGGAGGTGGCGGCGAGCACGAGACCGGCAGCGCCGTAGGAGCCGGTCGCCTGTTCGACGTGCAGCAGGAACGCGAGCGAGAGCATGCCCGAGGGGAACCGTGCGGTCAGCTGGGCGGCGATGATGCGAGCGACGCCGGAGGTTCTGAGGAGATCGGAGTAGCTGCCCACGGTGCATCCACTCTATCGATCCGGATGCCGCGGAATCGCGATGAACTGCGCCCCAACCGTGACCCTGGCCGGGCGCCGAACCGCCATGACTGTAATAGGGTCTCCCGTGTGTCGATGATGACCGCGAGGTCGGCATCGACGGCAAATCCGACCGAAGGAAGAACCATGCGTACCCGTCTTTTCGCAGCTCCGGCCCTGGTGGCCGCGGCAGCGCTCCTGCTCACCGCCTGTGTCGACAACTCGTCGCCGAACGCCGGAACGGACGGCGAATCCACGTCGAACGTCGCCGTCGACGAGGCGGCGGTCGCGCTGCTCCCCGATGAGATCAAGGAGGCGGGCGTGCTGATCGTCGGCACCGACGCCGCATACCCGCCGAACGAGTACAAGGACGCAGACGGCAACCCCATCGGCTGGGACGTCGATCTCGTCGATGCCCTCGGCGAGAAGCTCGGGCTCGAGATCGAGTACCAGATCGCGAGCTTCGACAAGATCATCCCGTCGATCACGGGCGGCACCATGGACATGGGCATGTCGTCGTTCACCGACAACGCCGAGCGCCAGAAGCAGGTCGACTTCGTCGACTACTACACCGCCGGCATCCTGTGGGCGGCGCCCACGGGCTCAGACGTCGACCCGAACAACGCCTGCGGCCTCAAGGTCGCCGTGCAGGCCACGACCGTCGAGCACACCGATGAGCTGCCCGCCAAGAGCAAAGCCTGCACCGACGCCGGCAAGCCCGCCATCGAGATCACGCCGTTCGACACGCAGGATGCCGCGGCCAACGCCGTGGTGCTCGGACAGGCCGACGCGATGAGCGCCGACTCGCCCGTGACCGGCTACGCGATCGCGCAGACCGACGGCAAGCTCGAGGCGGTCGGCGAGGTCTTCGACTCCGCGCCCTACGGCTTCCCGGTCGCGAAGGGCTCCGAACTCGCCGCCGCCGTGCAGGCCGCGATGCAGTCGCTCATCGATGACGGCACCTATGGCGACATCCTCACCGAGTGGGGTGTAGAGGCCGGCGCGGTCGACACGATCGAGATCAACGCGGGCAGCTGAGCATGACCGAGACGTCCCCCGGCCGGGCCGAACCGCCCGTGCCGGCGGGCGGCCCCACGGCCGCCCAGGCGCCGACGAAGATCGTTCGGTTGAAGCATCCGTGGCGCATCGTCTTCGCCGTGCTGCTGCTCGCGATCCTCGCGATCTTCGTCATCGACGCGGCACTTCGCGAGGCGTTCGATTGGCCGGCGGTCGGCAAGTACGTCTTCGACCAACGCGTCTCGCAGGCCGTGGGTTTCACCCTGCTGCTCACGGTGCTCTCGATGATCATCGGCATCGTGCTCGGCGTCATCCTCGCGGTGATGCGGCAATCGCCGAATCCCGTGTTGAAGTCGATCGCCTGGGTCTGGCTCTGGATCTTCCGCGGAACGCCGGTCTACGTGCAGCTCGTGTTCTGGGGGCTGCTCGCGACCATCTACACATCGATCGACCTCGGCGTGCCGTTCATGGAGCCGTGGGTCTCGTTCTCGACGGCCGCGCTGTTCAACGCCTTCTGGCTCGCAGTGATCGGTCTCGCGCTCAACGAGTCGGCGTACATGGCCGAGATCGTGCGTGCCGGCCTGCTGTCGGTCGATCCCGGTCAGCAGGAGGCCGCCACCGCGCTCGGCATGAGCTGGGGCAAGTCGATGCGCCGAGTCGTGCTGCCGCAGGCGATGCGGGTCATCATCCCGCCGACCGGCAACGAGGTCATCTCGATGCTCAAGACCACGTCGCTCGTCACCGCGGTGCCGTTCACGGGTGAGCTCTACATGCGCACCCGCGACATCTCGGTCGAGATCTTCAATCCGGTTCCGCTCCTGATCGTTGCCTCGCTCTGGTACCTCGCGATCACGTCGGTCCTGATGGTCGGCCAGTACTTCCTCGAGAAGCGCTTCGCCCGTGGGGTCGGCGCGCGCCCCGACACGGGGCCCGGCCCCGTGACCGCCTCGATGACGGCGGTCGAGCTCGAGGCCGCCGACGCCGAGGCCGGAATCGCCGCCAAGCACGGAGGAGACGCGCGATGAGCGAGCAGACGACGGCGCCGGGAGGCGCCGGAACGACCGACGTGGCTACCGCGACGCCGATGGTGCTCGCCGAGCAGGTCTCGAAGAGCTTCGGCTCGAACGAGGTGCTGAAGTCCATCTCGCTCGAGGTGCGGCGAGGCGAGGTCCTGTGCCTTGTCGGCCCCTCCGGATCGGGCAAGTCGACGTTCCTCCGGTGCATCAACCACCTCGAGCAGGTGTCGTCTGGCCGACTCTCGGTCGACGGCAAGCTCGTCGGCTATCGCGAGGTCGGTGATGTGCTGCATGAGATGCACCCGAAGGATGTCGCACGGCAACGCCGCGACATCGGCATGGTGTTCCAGCGCTTCAACCTGTTCCCGCACATGACGGCGCTCGAGAACGTGATGGAGGCGCCGACGCAGGTCAAGGGCGTATCGAGGTCGAAGGCGAAGGCCCGCGCCCTCGAACTGCTCGCCCGGGTCGGGCTGGCCGAGCGCGCCGACTACTACCCGGCGCATCTTTCGGGAGGCCAGCAGCAGCGGGTGGCGATCGCCCGCGCGCTCGCCATGGATCCGAAGCTCATGCTGTTCGACGAGCCGACGTCGGCGCTCGACCCCGAGCTCGTGGGCGAGGTGCTCGACGTCATGAAGGGGCTCGCCGAGTCGGGCATGACCATGATCGTGGTCACCCACGAGATGGGCTTCGCGCGCGAGGTTGCCGATTCGCTCGTCTTCATGGACGGCGGCGTCGTGGTCGAGACCGGTGAGCCGCGCGAGCTGCTCGCCAACCCGAAGCACGAGCGCACCAAGGCGTTCCTCTCGAAGGTGCTCTAGGCACGCGTCGGTCGAGTAGCACACGCCGGTCGAGTAGCGAAGCGTATCGAGACCCTGACTGCGGGTCTCGATACGCGCTTCGCGCTACTCGACCGGCGCAGCGAGCGCCTTCGCGATGCGCTGTGGTGACACGGGCTCGGCCGTGCGAAGTTCCTGCGCGAAGAGGCTGACGCGAAGCTCCTCGAGCATCCAGCGCACGCGCACGAGTTGCGGCGGCGCCTCGGGGTCGATCGGGATCCGCCCGCCGGCAGCCTCGAACGCCGCGATCGACGGCTCGAGCTGGTTCATCGCCTGGCGGTCGCGACCCGGGTTCTCGACGAGCTTGCGCACCCGCACGTTGATGGCCTCCAGGTAGCGGGGCAGGTGTCGGAGCCGCTCGACCCCGGTCGCCGAGACGAACCCGGCGGGCACGAGCCCGTCGAGCTGGCCACGCAGGTCGCCGAGCGCCGCCATCAGGTTCATGCTCGACGCCCCCGAGATCGCCCGGTCGGCCTCGCGTGCAGCGCGCACGATGCGTGCGACCAGGGCGACGGTCTCGAACATCCGCTCCATGATGTTCGCGGCGATCGCGTCGCGCACCGCCTCGAACTCGGCACGCGTGCGGAGGAGCCCCTCAGGGTGGCGGGTGCGCACTTCCGCGTCGACGCACGCGGCCAGGCAGTCGTCGAGCAGGGCACGAGTACCCGGGTAGGCACTCGCGGCGAGCGCGAGCTTCTCCTCGTTCGAGAGATGCTCCTGCACGTAGGCGACAGGTGTCGGCGTCGCGAGCATGAGCAGTCGACGGATGCCGCGGCGCGACGCCCGGTCGCGCTCCGCAGCCGTGGCGACGAGCCGCAGGGACACTCCGGTCCCCGAGCGTGCCGAAGGGCCCTCGTCGACGAGCGCCGGGTACGCCCGGATCACGTTGCCCGCCTGCCGCGTGTCGAGGTGGGCCGGGAGTTCGTCCCACTCCCACGTCGTGATGC
>DASSBT010000027.1:0-4133 GCA_035698465.1 Agromyces sp.
GGCAAGGCCCGCGAGGATCACGTTGTCGGTCGACACCGCGACGACCTGGCCGCTGCGAAGCGGCTCGAGGCAGTTGGTGTAGGTGTCGGTGAGCACCGGCTCAGCGCCGATCTCGGCGAGCTTCGCCGCCGGGGTGGAGCCGGTGACCGAGCAGACCGGCTGGCCCACGAGGTCTTCTTCGCTCTTGATCGTGTCGTTGTCGGCGAGCACGAGGATCGACTGACCGGCCATGTAGTACGGCCCGGCGAACGAGACGACTTCCTTGCGCTTGTCGTTGATCGTGTACGTCGCGACGACGATGTCGACCTGGCCGTTCTCGATGAACGGCTCGCGGTTGGCCGAAACCGTCTCGACCCACTCGATCTTGTCGTCGCTGATGCCGAGCTCGCTCGCGATGATCTTCGCGATCTCGACATCGAAGCCCTCGGGCTCGCCCGACGGGCCGACGAGGCCGAAGAGGGGCTGGTCGAACTTGGTGCCGACCGTGATCGTGCCGGCATCGGCGAGCTCGGCCATGGTGGTGCCCGCCTCGAACGTGGGCGCGGTCTCTTCCGCGGCCGGTTCGGTTGCGTCGCCACCTCCTCCGCCGGCACAGCCGGCGAGCGCGAGTGCCGACGCCGCCGCGGCTGCGACGAGTGCGATTCTCATGCGTTTCATCTCTCTGCCTCTTCTCTGTGTGGTGTTCCTCGCCGCCCGGACCTCGGTGGCCCAGCGCAGCGCAGGTCTAGCGTTCGAGGATCTTCGAGAGGAAGTCCTTCGCGCGATCGGACTGCGGGTTGTCGAAGAATTCTGACGGCGTCGCCTCTTCGACGATCTTGCCGTCGGCCATGAAGAGCACGCGGTCGGCCGCCTTGCGCGCGAACCCCATCTCGTGCGTCACGACGATCATCGTCATGCCGTCTTGCGCGAGGCCGATCATGACGTCGAGCACCTCGTTGATCATCTCGGGGTCGAGCGCGCTGGTCGGCTCATCCATGAGGATGACCTTCGGCGTCATCGCAAGCGAACGGGCGATCGCAACGCGCTGCTGCTGGCCGCCCGAGAGCTGCGCCGGCATCTTCTTCGCCTGGTTGGCGACGCCCACGCGCTCGAGAAGCTCCATCGCCTTCGCATCGGCGGCCTTGCGCGACATCTTCTTCACGCGGATCGGTGCGAGCGTCACGTTCTCGAGCACGGTCTTGTGGGCGAAGAGGTTGAACGACTGGAAGACCATGCCGACGTCGGCGCGCAGCTTCGCGAGCGCCGCCCCCTCTTCGGGCAGGCGTTCGCCATCGATCGTGATCGAGCCGGAGTTGATGGTCTCGAGCCGGTTGATGGCCCGGCACAGCGTCGACTTGCCGGAGCCCGAGGGGCCGATGACCACGACCACTTCGCCGCGATTGACGACCGTGTTGATGTCGTTGAGCACGTGCAGGTCGCCGAAGTACTTGTCGACGCGGTCGATGACGACGAGCGGCTCGCCGCGTCGCACCGAGATGTTCGAGGTCGGCGGCGCGGGCTGGGTTGGCTCCATAGTCCCAAAACTAGAGGCAGCGGATGCCGCACGCCAAGCCACGACGCGGTGGTTATCTAACCGTGATCCGCGCTGCGGTGCGCGAAGGCGCTTTCGTAGAGGCACACGGATGCCGCTGTGGCCAGGTTCATCGACTCGGCATGCCCGTAGATCGGCACCGTGACGACCCGATCGGCCAGTGCGAGCTGCTCATCGGGGAGCCCCCGCGCCTCGTTGCCGAACAGCCAGGCGGTGGGGCGCGCCAGCACCCCCTCGTTGCGGGCGGTGAGCAGGTCCTCGCCCTTCACGTCGGCGGCGAGCACGGTCAGGCCCGCAGCGCGGGCTCGCTCGAGCACGTCGGCGAGATCGGCCCCGACAGCCACGGGCAGGTGGAAGATCGAGCCGGTCGACGCGCGGACGACCTTCGGGTTGTACAGGTCGACGGCGCGACCCGTGAAGACGACGGCGTCGGCGCCCGCGGCATCCGCTGCTCGCACGATCGTGCCGGCGTTGCCGGGGTCGCGCACCTCCTCGAGCACGGCGATGAGCTTCGGCGCGGCGGCGAACACGTCTTTCACCGCGGTGGGGAACTGCCGGCACACGGCCACGAAGCCCTGCGGCGTGACCGTGTCGGCCATTGAGGCGAGCACCTCTTCGGTGACGAACTCGATCTCGACCCCGGCGCTGCCGACCGCCTCGGCGATCTCGGGGTGGCGCTCGAGGGCAGTCGGGGTGGCGAACAGCTCGACCAGGAGCTGTGGCCGGAAGGTGAGCGCCTCGGTCACGGCCTGCGGTCCCTCGAGGAGGAAGAGCCCGCTCTCGGCGCGAGCGGACTTCTTCGCGAGCTTGGCGACCGCGCGCACGCGCGGAGACCTGGGATTCTCGAGCATGCGGCAAGTCTATGGGCGCCCAGCGGGCACATCGCGACCTATGCCGCGAGCAGTCGGCGCGCCGCGAGGCCGATCAGTGCACTGTAGGTCGGGTAGGCGAACTTCACGCTCGCGAGCGTCGCCACGTCGACGCCCGCCGCCATCGCCGTCGTCACCGATTGGATCACCTCGACGGCATTCTCGCCGACCCCGTGCGCCCCGAGGATGAGTTCTCGACGGCGGTCGGCGATCAGCAGCAGGAAGCCGCGCTCGCGATCGTCGATGACGGCGCGCTCGAGCTCGGTGTAGTCGATACGGCTGACCACGCAGCGCGGGTCACGGGCGCGGGCCTCGGGCTCGGTCAGTCCGACGCCGGCGTAGTCGGGATCGGTGAAACCTCCCGCGGGAAGGAGGTGATGCGGGGTGCGCCGGTTCGCCCCGAGCACCGCGTTCTCTGCGGCCGCCTCCGCCTCGAAGTGCGCGGCCTGCACGAGCATGTCCGCGCCGTTCGCATCGCCCACCGCGAAGATGTGCGGAACCGAGGTGCGGAAGTACTGGTCGACGACGATCGACGAGCGTTCGACCTGCACTCCGGCCGTCTCCAACCCGAGGTCCTCGATGTCGGCCGGCCACCCGGTGGCCATCACCACGGTGTCGAAGGGGTCGACGGTCGGTTCCCCCTCCGAACGCCACGCGAGGTCGATCCTCCCGTCGCCGCGCGAATGGAGGGAGTCGATGCCGTCGATGCCGACGTGAACGTGGATTCCGTCGTGTTCGAAGGCCGCCGCCACCGCCTGCGAGATCGACGGATCCGACGCCATCAGCACCCGTGGTGCGACATCCAGCAGGGTCACGTCCGAGCCGAAGGAATCGAACACCGTGGCGAGCTGAGCACCCGTGTTGCCCGCACCGATCACGGCCACCCGGTCGGGCAGTCGGGGAAGATCGAGCACCTCGTCGGGAACGGTCGCGAGCTCTGTACCCGGAATCGGAAGGCGCCGGGAATGCCCGCCGACACAGACGATGATCGTCGCCGCCTCGACGCGACGACCACTCTCGAGCACGAGCGTGTGCTCGTCGACGAACCTGGCCCGCCCCTCGAGCACCAGTGCGATTCCCGCCTCTTCGAAGCGCTCGGCCTCACGCTTGATGGATCGCACCCGGTCGACGGTGCTCCGGACCCGCGCAACGGTGGACGGCCAGTCGATGTGCTGCCGGCTCACGGTGATGCCGTACTCGTCGGCCGTGCGCACCTCACGCATCAGTCGCGCGGTCTTCGCGAGCACGCGTGTCGGCACGCATCCAGAGTTCACGCAGGTGCCGCCGGTGCGGTCGGCCTCGACGACGACGACGCCGGCACCCAGTTCGGCTGCCCGTAGCGCCGCAGCCGTGCCTGCGGGTCCGGCCCCGATGACCGCCACGTCGTACACGGTGGATTCCGCACCCATCTACAGCTCCCGTCGTCGGCTTCGATCCAGTCTTCCACCCGCCGATGCACGCACGTCGGTGCCGACACGAACGGCCCGCCCTCCCCGCCCCGGCGGGGAGGAGATGACGGGCCGTTCGAAGAACGAGGCGCTTACGCGGCGGTCTTCGGCGCCGACGTGTCGGCGGGAAGGGCCTGCTTGGCCGACTCGACGAGGGCCGCGAACGTCGCCGGCTCGTTGACCGCGAGGTCGGCGAGGATGCGACGGTCGACCTCGATGCCGGCAAGGCCGAGGCCCTGGATCAGGCGGTTGTAGGTGAGGCCGTTCTGGCGGGATGCCGCGTTG